>DAIRVB010000161.1:0-5518 GCA_036803065.1 Streptosporangiaceae bacterium | reverse complement strand
GACGCAGCGCCGAGGAAGCCACGGGTCCGCAAGCGGACCAGGGGCGGCCTGTCAGCCCGCGGCGGCCAAGCCGAGCCGGCCCAGGAGCACGCCGCCCAGGAGCGCACCCAGCCTGCCACCGGGCGCAGGCGCCGGTCCCGCGGCGGCCGGAAGGGCCCCGTCACCGGCCAGGTCTGAAACACGTCCATAGCCTGCGCACAGCATTCCCCCCGGCTGGAGCGGGCCCGCTTCGAGAGTGCTGGGTAGGCTGGCCGCCTGTGAGTACACCACGAACCCTCACGTTGCCCGCTGGGATACGGCGTATGACGCTCCGGACTACCCGGGGGAACTTCGCCGCGCTCGAAGCGCTGCCCGGATCGGGCGTCCGTGAGCGCCAGCCCGCCCTGCTCATCCCCGGCTACACCGGGAGCAAAGAAGACTTCCTCCCGGTGCTCCAGTTGCTGGCGGCAGCCGGCCGCCAGGTGATCGCCATCGACATGCGGGGCCAGTACGAGACCCCCGGCACCGACGACCCGAGCTCCTACGACATCGCCGCACTGGCAGCGGACGTGGCGGTGATCGCCGACCAGCTCGGCGCCGCGCCGCCCGGCACAGCACCGCGCAGGGCAGGCGAGGCGGACGGAGTACACCTGCTTGGCCACTCGTTCGGTGGCCTGGTGGCACGGGAGGTCGTGCTCGCGCAGGCCAGCCGGATCAGCTCGCTCACCCTGATGAGTTCCGGGCCCGCCGGCCTGACCGGTCCCAGGGCAGTCATGCTCAAGGGCTTGCTCGCCGAGTTCGGCACCGCGGCCGACGGCGACCTCCAGGCTCAGGTGAAGCGCGTGTGGGACGCCCATCTCGAGCCGGAGGCGGTCGCGGACGGGGTTCCGGGCCCGATCCTGGACTTCCTGCGAACTCGCATGCTGACCAGTTCACCGACCGGGCTGCGGTCCATGGCCGAGAATCTGCTCGCCTGCCCGGACCGGACCCGGGCCCTCGCCAGCCTCGACATCGCACCGTTCCTCGTGGTCTACGGCGAAGACGATGACGCCTGGGATCCCGCGATCCAGGAAGACATGGCGTTGCGGCTGAACGCCGAACGCGTCTGCATTCCCGGTGCCGCGCATTCTCCAGCCGTAGAGGCACCGGAGACCACGGCGAGTACGCTGACCCAGTTCTGGAACTCGACCGAGTGCCGGAGGCACTGACCTACCGAGTGCCGCCGCCCTCTCCCCCCGGCCTACTCTTCGTCTGCTGAGCCGAGCCCGTCCCAGGGGCGGCGGGCCTCCGCTGCCGCGCGGCCCTCGGGGCAGCTCCCACGGAAATCGCACCAGCCGCAGCCGGGGCCGGGACTTGGCGGAAAGCCCTCGTCCGGCGCACCGGAGGAGCCCGTGGCCGTCCGGGCCTGTGTGGCCGCGAACCGCTCGTCGGCATCCGCGCACTCCGCGGCGATATCCTCGGCGCGGCCGAGGTGCCTGGCCAGCGTGGCGTCCGAGTGCTCCCAGGCGTGTACCTCCCCGGTCGGCAGGTGGTGCAGTTCCACCCGGCGGCAGGGCCGCCGCAGCACCCGCGCCGCCGCGAGCGCGTACAGCGCGAGCGGCATCGACGCCCGGGCATCCCCGGTGGTGAGCGGCCGCCGGCCGGTCTTGTAGTCCACCACCACGAGTGCTGTGCCGCCGTCTTCTGGCCGCTCATCCAGCCGGTCGATCCGGCCTGACACCGCGATCCTGTCCGTGCGGGTAGCCACCGTCCGCTCCACCCCGACCGGCTCCCGGCCCGGATCCAGGCCGGCCACGTAACGCTCGACCATGCGCCTGGCCCGGCTGCGCGCCGCCGTGGACTGCGCCTGGTCCGCGAACCCCTCCTCGATCCAGCCCCGTTCCAGAAGGTCGCCCGCGGCGGTCACGCTGCGCCCGGCCAGCGGCAGCCGCCACCACCCGGCCAGGGCGTTGTGCACGCTCGCGCCAAGGCTGTTGTGCGCCCACGGCGGCCCCTTACGCGGCGCGGGACGGTCCAGGTAGGTCATCCGGTACCGGCGCGGGCAGTCCAGCCAGGCCGCCAGCCGCGTGGGGGTACACCGGTACAACCGCTGCGGCATCCCGGCCAGGCCGAGTTGCTCCATCCGTGATCAGTCCCGCCTTGATCAGTCCGTGGTGTCCGCGAAGGCCTGCGGGCCTGCCGCCACCCAGGAGTCGAAACGCTTTTCCGCGGCCGCCACCGTGATCTCCTCGCCGTGACCGGGCAGTATCCGGGTCTCGCCCGGCAGCGTCAGGATGTGCTCTCCGATGGCGCTGAGCTGGGCTGAGAAGTTGGGGAACTCACCGGCATGCCGGACCGGGCCCTCGGCGAGCAGGACATCGCCGCAGAAGACCACGCCGAGGTCCTCGCAGTAGAGGCAGACCGAGCCGGGGCTGTGCCCGGGGGCATGGATCACCTCCAGCGCGACGTCGGACACCTCGAAGATCCCGCCATCCTCCATCTCGATCTCCGGGTCGCCGTCATCGTGCGCCTCCCGCCACGCCAGGAGATCCTTGGGATTCAGGGCCACCGGGGCTTCGTCACGTGCCGCGACGTCCAGCGCCGCCGCCACGTGACTGGCATGACCGTGTGTGCAGATCACCGCCAGGATCTCCCGGTCGGCGGTGGCGGCCAGCACCACCGCGGGATCGGTGCCCGGGTCGACGACGATGACCTCCTCGTCGTCGCCCACGATCCAGGCGTTGGTCTCGCGCCCGGGGACGCTGCCCCCAGGAGCGATTACCCCCGGCGACACCAGCCGATCGATCCGCGCCTTCATGCCGGCCCGCCTTTCCGTGGAATTCCGGTTGCCCGAACCCATTCAATCCTGGCTGGTGGTCTGTGAGTGCCCTTACCGGCCACTAGCTCAGCCTTGCTTGACGAAGGCCCGGATCGCCTCCGCGACCAATTGAACGGCGATCGCCGACAGCAGCAACCCGGCGATCCGCGTGATCAACTCCACGCCGCTGGCCCGCAGGATGCGGTGGATCATCCCGGAAAAACGCATAGTCAGCCACAAGACGATGGCTACTGCCACGACCGCGACCGCGAACGCCGCTATGTCCGCCGCACCGTTCGCCCGCCGGACGAACAGCATCGTGGCGACGATTGCCCCCGGCCCGGCCAGCAGCGGCGTGCCGAGCGGCACGAAGGCCACGTTGGCCTTCAGCCGCTCGGCCTCGGTCGGCTCCGTCATCGCACCGGTCATCAGTTGCAGCGCGACGAGCAGGAGCAGCAGGCCGCCGGCCCCCTGCAGCGCCGGGAGCTCCACACCCAGGTAGGCCAGGATGGACTGGCCGAATATCGCAAAAGCAACAATTACCCCGAACGCGACCACGGCGGCCTGCCACGCCAGCCGGTTACGTACCCGCGCCGGCAGGCCTTTGGTCAGGCCGAGGAACGGCGGCACGACACCCGGCGGATCGGTGATCACCAGCAGGGTGACGAAAACCTCCCAGAAGAACCTCAGGTGGAAAACGGCGCTCATCGGGCACCCGGCCCCGGTCCTTTGTCGCCCGGTGCCTTGTCGCCCGGTCCTTTGTCGCCCGGTGCCTTGTCGCCCGGTGCCTTGTCGCCCGGTGCCTTTAAGCCCGGGCCCCGGACCGGTCCAGGCCCCGTGGCCTGCGCTATCAGCCGCTGGAATTCGGCTGGCTCGGTCACGTCACAGCCGAGCCGGTGACCGGACAGGCTCCCGTGGTCGTCGCTGCCGCCCGACCGGACGAGGCCCAGGTCATTAGCGAGACCGGCGAGCCTGATCCGTTCGGCGGACGTGTGATCTGGATGGGCGACCTCCAGGCCCGCCAGGCCAGCCCGGGCCAGCCCGGCGATGACGTCATCGGGGATCCGCGCACCGCGGGCGGGCGCACCCGGATGGGCGAGCACCGCCACTCCCCCGGCCGCCCGGACCAGCGCGATAGCGCGGTCCGGCGCGGGCGCGTACCGGCCCACGTAGGCGCGGCCGCCCTGGCCCAGCCACTCGGTACTGAACGCCTGGTCCGGGCGCTCGATGACCCCCGCCGCGACCATCGCGCGGGCGATATGCGGCCGGCCCACGACCCCGCCCCCGGCGATCGCGGTCACCTGCGGCCAGCTCACCTCGGCACCGAGGCCGCGGAGCAGGTCCACCATGGCCCGGCCGCGGCGCAGCCGGTCGGCCGTGATCGCGCGGCATTCCGCGGCCAGCGCCTCGTTGGCCGGGTCAACACGGTAGGCGAGCAGGTGCACGCTGCGCTCGCCCAGGGCACAGGACAGCTCCATGCCTGGCACCAGTGTGAGGCCGTCCGGAAGGGCCTCGCGCGCCTCCTCGTGCCCAGCCAAGGTGTCGTGATCGGTCAGTGCGATCACGTCGAGGCCGGCCTCCCGGGCACGCCGCATCACCTCGGCGGGCAGGTCCGTGCCGTCCGAGGCCGCGCTGTGCGAGTGCAGATCGATGCGCACGACGGATCATGCTACGTCTACCGCCAGGCGAGACGGTGGTCAGCCCGGCAACCGCGGCGATCTCGGGCCGAACGGCAGGTCCAGGTCCTGGCCCGGATCACGCAGGTCCCGCAGGGACAGGGCCTCCACCAGCAGCAGGCCGGCCGTGTCCGGCCAGAGCACGATCCAGAGCCAGTTTCCCAGCACCTCGCCGGCGAAGGGCGCCCGATCCGGCGCGGACACATGCCAGAGCGGGAACACGTGCTTCCCGAAACTGACCAGCGCGTGCGGTGGGCCCGTGGCGAAGCCCGCACCCGGGTCCGGGCCGTTGATCCCGGCGAACCGCGCGCCCAGGCCCACCCCCGGCTCCTCCGAGATGAGCAGCATGTCGGCGAGGCCGCCGACCGGGCTTGGCCCGGACAGGGCCACCACGCAGGCCCGGCTGCCGCCGCGGTCATCACCAGCGCCCGCGAACCCGGTCACCAGCCAGCCGACCGGCAGCGGCCACGGCAGCCAGGCCGGTACCGTGGCGTCCCGGAGCAGCTTCTCCAGCCCGTCGTGCGCCACGCTGTACCCCGTGCGCAGCGCGAACACCGCGCCGTGCAGGTGACAGTGCCAGGCCGGCGACGACGCAATCTCCTCGCCCAGTTCGGTCACGGGGCCACCGCAGCGCGGGCAGGTCGGGGCAACGTTCATGAATACAGACGGTGATCGGTGCCCGCGCCTACGTCAAGCACCGCGCCCACACCGGTTGGCCGCACGCGCCATACTGGCCCCATGACCGGCCGCCGGATCCCCTGCGTTGGTGCCATCATCAACGACCACCGTGGGCGGCTCCTGCTGATCCAGCGGGGGCACGAGCCAGATGCTGGCCTGTGGTCACTGCCCGGCGGCCGCGTCGAACCCGGGGAGACCGACGAGCAGGCTGTGGTCCGCGAGATCCGTGAGGAGACCGGGCTGTCCGTCGTCTGTGACCGGCTGGTCGGTTCCGTTGAGCGGCCTGGTCGTGAGGGGGCGGTGGTGGACATCCGGGACTACTCCGTGACCGTCACCGGAGGGGAACTGGCCGCCGGAGATGATCGCGAGCGTGTCGTATGTCGGAGAC
>DAIRVB010000160.1:0-8304 GCA_036803065.1 Streptosporangiaceae bacterium | reverse complement strand
CGGGCTGATCTGGCTGTTCCCGATCACGTTCCTCAGCTCCGCGTTCGTGCCGATCTCGACCATGCCCGGCTGGCTGCAGGCTTTCGCCAACAACCAGCCGGTCACCTACGTCATAAACACGATGCGCGCGCTGGCGCTCGGCGGCCCGATCGAGGCGAACCTGCTCAAGAGCATCGTGTGGCTGGTAGGGATCTTCGTCGTCTTCGCGCCGCTCGCCGTCCGGGCCTACAAGCGGGCCGGCTGACCCGGGGCCGGCTGACCCGGGGTCAGCGGCCGCCGGCCAGGCTGCGGTCGCGCTGCTGCACGCCCATCTCGCCGTAGGGATAGTCAGCGGCCTGCGGGTCGCTTACGGCGTCGAGCACGGCGGTTTCCGCTGGGGTCAGGTGCAGATCAGCCGAACGAAGGTTGGTCTCAAGCTGTCCGGCCGTCCGCGCGCCGAGGATCGTCGAGGTCACGCCGGGCCGATCGGCCAGCCACGCCAGCGCGATCTCGGCCATCGAGACGCCGCGCTCGCCGGCGATCTTCGCCGTGGCGTCGATGACCTCCCAGGTGCGGCGGATTCCTCGCCGGTCGTAGGCCTCCATGCCGCGATCCGGGTCTTCGCCGAGGCGGGTAGTGCCAGCCGGACGCTCGTCGCGCCGGTACTTTCCGGAGAGCCAGCCGCCGCCGAGCGGGCTCCACGGCAGCAGCCCCAGGCCCGCGTCCATCGCCGCGGGCACGATCTCCCACTCGATCTCACGCACCAGCAGGCTGTACTGCGGCTGAAGCGTTACCGGCCCGGCGACGCCCAGCGCCCGGGACAGGTGCACCGCCTTGGTCAGCTGCCAGCCGGTAAAGTTCGACAGCCCGTAGTAGCGGACCTTGCCGGCGCGCACGAAACCGTCGAGCGTGCGCAGCGTCTCCTCGAGCGGTGTCCACGGATCGAACGCGTGGACCTGGTAAAGATCAATGCTCTCGAGCCCCAGCCGCCGCAACGACCCGTCGAGCGCGCGTGTCAGGTGCCGCGCGGACAGCCCGGCACCGTTCGGAGAATCATCCAGCGGGAAGCGGCCCTTCGTGGCCAGCACCACCGGCTCGGTCAGCCCGGCTGAGCGGCTGGCGAACCAGCGGCCGATGATCTCCTCCGACATGCCGCCGCTGTACACGTCCGCCGTGTCGACGAACGTGCCGCCCGCCTCGACGAAACGGTCGAGCTGCTCATGCGCGCCCTGCTCATCGGTCTCCGAGCCGAAAGTCATGGTCCCCAGGCACAGGCTCGACACCGCGCAGCCGCTGCGCCCCAGAGTGCGATAGTCCATATTTCTAACCTACGCCGCCGGGTGAGTGGGCTTCAGCCGGCAATGACTCACACCGGCGTGACGCCGTGCCGCCGCCGGGAGAACGAACGGTCCTTCCCCGCCGCCGCGGCGAACCGGCGGATCAGCTCCGCCCGCAGGTCGCCGGGCTGCACGACGTCGTCGGCGACCAGTTCGCCGGCGAGCCGGAGCACGTCGATGTCGCGGTCGTATTCCTCGCGGAGCCGCTGGGTCTCCGCCTCGCGCGCGGCGGGGTCCTCGATGCTCGCCAGTTTGTTGTAGTAGACCGCGTTGACCGCGGCTTCGGCCCCCATGACGGCGATCTTCGCGGTGGGCAGCGCGAGGGTCGCGTCCGGCTCGAACCCCGGCCCCGCCATCGCGTACAGGCCCGCCCCGTACGCCTTCCGCACCACCACGCAGATCTTCGGCACGGTCGCCTCAGCGACCGCACTGACCATCTTCGCGCCGTGCCTGATGATGCCCTGCCTCTCCACGGCCGTTCCGACCATGAAGCCGGGCACGTCGGCGAGGAAGAGCAGCGGTACGTTGAACGCGTCGCATAGCTGGATGAAGCGGGCCGCCTTATCGGCGGAGTCGACGAACAGCACGCCGCCCTTGAACAACGGGTTGTTGGCCACGACGCCGACGGGACGGCCGGCCAGCCGGGCGAACCCGATGGTCAGCTCGCGGGCCCACAGCGCGTGGATCTCGAAAAAAGACCCCTTGTCGACCAGGCCGCGCAGGTACCGGCGCATGTCGTAGGCCTGCCGCTCGCTGGCGGGCAGCAGCGCCGCGAGATCGGCGGCCACCGGCTCGGCCGGCGGCCCGGCCGGCGGCTGCTGCTGCCAGTTCGCCGGCAGGTAGGACAGGTAGCCGCGCACCGCTTCCAGCGCCTCATGCTCGGAACTCGCGAGGTAGTGGCCGCACCCGGACACGGTGCAGTGCATCCGGGCACCCCCCATCTCCTCCAGCGTGGTCTTCTCCTTGACCACCATCTCGACCATCCGCGGGCTGCCCAGGTACATCGAGGCGTTCCCGTCCACCATGGCCACGAAATCGCAGAACGCGGGGATGTATGCACCGCCCGCCGCCGACGGCCCGAACAGCGCGCAGACTTGCGGGATGGAGCCCGAGGCGCGCACCTGGGTGTGGAAGATGTGGCCCGCCCCACGCCGGCCCGGGAACATCTCCACCTGGTCGGTGATCCTCGCACCCGCCGAATCCACCAGGTAGATCATGGGAATCTGCGACTGGTAGGCCTTCTCGATGATCCGGATGATCTTCTCGACGGTGCGCGCCCCCCACGAGCCCGCCTTGACCGTCGAGTCATTGGCCATCAGCGCCACCGGCCGGCCATCGATCGTGGCGGTCCCGGTGATCACCCCGTCGGCGGGCAGGCCATCCGCGAGCACGTTCGCGTACCGCCCGTCCTCGGTGAAGCTGCGCTCGTCCACCAGCAATGCGACGCGCTCCCGCGCGAACAGCTTGCCGGCGGCCTGGGCCGCGTCGTGGTAGCGCTGCGCCCCGCCGCGCTCCACCCGCGCCCGCAGCTCGCTCAGTTCCGGATGCCCGCCCTGCCGGGTCCCCGCGTCAGTCTCCTCAGCCACGATCGCGACCCTACCCCCGTGCGGCGGATTTCCTTGATCACGAAGGAGAATCAGGGCTCCATGCGGCGCGAATCCTTCATGATCAACGAGAAGCTGACCAGCTGCCGAGGCCCCGTCAGGGGGTGGAGGAATCGCTGCCCGAAAGCTGACCGGCTGGGCAGGCCCCGTCAGGGTGGCAGGGAGCCGCTGCGGGGTTTCGTTGATGCCGGAGTTGTGCGAGTCCGGGGGCCGGCCCGGAGGACTTGGGAGGGCAGTTGCCGGCCGACGATGCGTTCTGCCTCGGCGGCCGCGTCGATCATCGCGGCCAGGTCGACCCCGGTGGCCACCCCCATGTCCTCGACCATGTGGACGAGTTCCTCGGTGGCGATGTTGCCGCTGGCCCCCGGCGCGTAGGGGCAGCCGCCGAGCCCGCCGACCGAGGCGTCGAAGTCGTCCACGCCCAGCTCCAGCGCGGCCAGGACGTTGGCCAGCCCGGTGCCCCGGGTGTTGTGGAAGTGCAGGTTGAGCGGCACTGCGGGATGCTGCGACCGGAACTCGCCGACCAGTTCGCGTACCCGCCGCGGGGTGGCCATGCCCGTGGTGTCACCGAACGAGATCGAATCCGCCCCGTCGGCCACCGCCCGGCCGGCCACCGCCACGGTCCGGGCCACCGGCACATCGCCCTCGTAGGGGCAGCCCCACGCGGTCGCCACGACCACCTGGCAGCTGGCGCCGCGGGCATGCGCCTCGCTGATGATCACTGAGATGTCATCCAGCGACTCGGCCGTGGCCCGGTTGACGTTCTTGCGGTTGTGGGTGTCCGACGCGGACACCACGACCTCAATCTCGGTCAGCCCGGCGTCCAGCGCACGCCGGGCCCCGCGCAGGTTAGCGGCGAGTGCGGAGTAACGGACGGACGTCGTCCTGGCGATCCCCTGCCACACCTCGTCGGCGTCGGCCATCTGCGGGATTGCCTCAGGGCGGACGAACGACACGGCCTCGATCCGGCCCACCCCGGTCCCGGACAGCCGGTCGATCAGCGCGATCTTGGCGGCGGTCGGCACCGGATCCTCGTTCTGCAGCCCGTCGCGCGGCCCGACCTCGCGCAGCGAGATGCGGCCAGGGAGATCAGCCATCCCGGTTCACGCTCCTGGCCAGCGCGGGGCCCGCTTCTGATTGAACGCCGCGATGCCTTCACGCCTGTCCGCCGATAGTGCCGCCGTCCGCCAGGCGGCGTCCTCGATCTCCAGCCCCGCCTCGAGGCTTGTCCCCCAGCCCTGGCGGATGGCCTTCTTCGCGGCCATCACGGCCACCGAGGAGTTGCACGCGATACCCCCGGCGATCTCCAGCGCGTCCTGATCCGCGGCGCCCGCTGGCGCGAACCTGTCCGCCAGGCCAATCCGCTCCGCCTCGGTGGCGTTCACCCTACGGCCGGTGAGGACCAGGTCAGCGGCCCGGCCGACGCCGAGGCGGCGCATGGCGAGCTGGGTGCCGCCACCGCCGGGCACCAGCCCGACCGTCGTCTCCGGCAGGCCGAACACCGCGGTCTCGTCGGCCACGATCAGGTCGCAGGACAGCGCCAGCTCGCAGCCGCCGCCCAGGGCCCATCCGTGTACCGCGGCGATCACCGGCTGCGGGAGGGCAAGCAGGCCCCCGAAGGCGGCGCGGAACACCGGCCGCTGAGCCAGCCATTCCGCGTCGGTCATCGCATTCCGCTCTTTGAGGTCGGCTCCCACGCAGAACGCGCGCTCACCGGTCGCGGTGAGCACAATGGCGCAGACGTCCCGGTCCGGGCCGAGCTCGGCGCATACCTGAGTCAGCCGGAAGGCCATCGCCGTGTCCATGGCGTTGAGTGCCTCCGGCCGGTCGAGCACGATTTCCGCTACTCTGCCGTGCCCCAGCACATGCCTGCGAACCGCCACTCCATCCATGAGGGCAGGCTAGCCCGTCCCCAGGAGGACTGCTCAGGGCAGGCGGCACCGGGCAGGCGGCACCGGGCAGGCGCTACGGACGCCCCTGACGCTCGTCCCGGGCCAGCCGCTGCTGCTCGTCCTCAACGAGCTGGAACAGCGCGGCCTGCACCTTCTCCACCTCGGGAATCTCGTTGAGGACCAGCTGACCGTGCTCGCCCGCAGATTCGACGGTGAGCCGGCCGCAACCCAGCAGCCGGTCGATCGGCCCGTGCGAGAACGAGACATCGCTGATCCGGATCAACGGGAAGTCCCTGCCTGACCTGGTCAGGATGCCGGAGCGCAGGCTGAGCCTGCGGGTGGTGAGCTGGTAGCTGGTCGTCTGCCAGCGCAGGAAGGGCACCACGAACCCGAGCAGCACCGCGATCAGGGCGACCACCCCGACGGCGATCCGGGCCGGCTCGGCGACGCGGCCCGCCGGGATCACCACCACCAGCGTCAGAGCCACGGCCACCACGACGATGAGCACGAGACTCGGCCGCAGCAGCGTCTTCCAGTGCGGGTGCAGGATCAGCACGCTCTGCTCGCCATCGGAAAGCTGGTCTGCGCGAGCCATACGGCACATCGTGGCATGAATAGCGGCGACGTGCTCGCCCGACATACCTCAGCGGACGTGCACGACATCGCCTGCGCTCACCGCGGTTACACCGTCGGGAGTCCGCACCACCAGCCTGCCTCCGGCGTCGACGCCGGCCGCGATCCCGGTGAGAGAGCGCCCGCCCGGCAGTTCGACCCTGACCTGCTGGCCGATGGTCGCGCACCGGCGCAGGTACTCGGCGCGCAGCCCAGAGTCATCCGCGTCCCGCGCCGCCGCCTCGGCCAGGTACCAGTGCTCAAGCTCATGCAGCACGGCGCCGAGCAGGTCTTCCCGGTCCAGGCCCGCGGCGTTCTCGAGCAGCAGGGACGTCGCGGCCGCCGTCGGCAGGTCCTCGCGGCGGAGGGTCACGTTGATGCCGATGCCCACGACGATCGCGTCGCGGTGCTGCTCAGCCAGGATGCCAGCCAGCTTCGCGGCCCCCACCAGCACGTCGTTGGGCCATTTGAGCCAGGCGTCCACCGCGGCGTAGCCGCGCAGTGCCGAGGCCACCGCGACCCCGGCGAGCAGCGGGATCCACGACCGGCGGGCGGGCGGAAGGTCATACGGACGCAAAAGTACCGAAAAGGCTAGGGATGTGTGGGGCGGGCTCACCCAGTGCCGTCCCAGCCGGCCCCGGCCCGCCGTCTGCGTCTCGGCGACGAGCACGCGCCCGCCCGCAGCCCCGGCCGCGGCCTCCGCGAGCAGGTCGGCGTTGGTTGATCCGGTCACCTGGACCACCCGGATCTGCTGCCAGAAGCCACCAGGACGGATCAGCTCCCGGCTGAGCACAGCCGCCCGGAGCGGGGGGTCCGTCCCGTTCCGTGCGGTCAGCTGCCGACTCGTTTCGATAGTCTCATCCTTCAAGGTATCGGGCGCGATGCCGGGGACCTGCCCAGTTCAGCGGCGCCGGCACGGCCACATCCACACCTCCACGTCCCCAGAATGATGCCAGGGAGAGCAGTGGCCGATCTCAAGGCCAGCGACAGCCGCAACGAGAACGACCTCCCGCCGGGAGGTTCGGGTCGGCCGTGGCGCCGCCCGGGCCGCGGATCCAGCCCGATCCGGGCCCGCGGAGCGGCGATGGCAGCGATCCTCAGGCCGGCCGCGCTGTGGCGTAATCATCGCCTGTTCACCGTCCTGGTGATGCTCGCTATCGGGGTGCGGGTGCTCGCGACGCTGGCTTTCCGGCCCGCGCTGTTCATCCCTGACTCCTTCGACTACATGCATGACGGGGCCCATCTGGTCATGGAGCAGCTGCGCCCGGCGGGATATCCCATCCTGCTGTTCGCGCTCCGGCCGTTCCACAGCTTGCTGCTCGTGACCACGCTGCAGCATCTGATGGGCATCGGCGCGGGGATCATCGTGTACGGGATGCTTCGCTACTGGGGCCTGCCTGCCTGGGGAGCCACCCTGGCCGCGGTGCCGACCCTGTTCGACGCCCGCCAGATCGCCCTGGAGTCGTACATCCTGCCGGACGCGGTGTTCGGCTTCGCGATCCTCGTGGCCGTCGCGCTCCTGCTCACCAAGCGCACGCCCACCACCTGGCAATGCGTGGCCGCCGGGCTCCTGCTGGCCTGGGTCTCCGTGCTGCGCGGCAACGGCGCCCCCGTCATGCTGGGACTCCTCGCCTTCATGCTGATCAGGCGGGTCGGCTGGCGCGCCTGCTGCGCTGGTGTGGCGGCGTTCGCGATCCCGCTCGCCGCGTACGTGGCCATCTTCGACGCCCAGTTCGGCCAGCTCGACATCACCAACAGCACGGGCATCTTCCTGTGGTCCCGGACCATGTCCTTCGCCAACTGCGCCGTCATCAAGCCACCGCCTGACCTGCGGCCACTCTGCCCGGACCGGCAGGCCGTGACCGCCCCGCGGGTGACCGCCTGGTCGGTGCCGTCGCTGCTGGATGAGCAGACCCCGGGGGCTTACCTGTGGTCGGAGAGTGCCTGGTGGCGGCACGACGCACACCCGGGCATCAACGCCTACAACAATCAGCTGGGGATGCGGTTCGCGCTGGACGCGATCAAGGCACAGCCGCTCGGCTACCTGCGGGTGACCGCCCAGGGCGTGCTGCTGACCTTCCTGGCCACCGACCGGGCCGACAACTACCTGTCGCTCAACTTCACCACCGGGCCGGTCGTCCCCGCACCGTCAGCCAGCTACCTGAGTTACCTGCGGGCCTACGCGCACGTCACCAGCGACACCCATCCGGTGCAGCCGTACGCGTACTTCATCTACCTCTACCAGTTGCCGGTCTGGTTCCCGGGCGTCGCGTTCTTCGTCGTGATGGTGGTCGGGCTGGTGGGCGTGGGCCGCCAGTGGCGGCGCTGGGGTGGTCCCGCGGCATTGCCATGGGCCGTCGCCACCATCGGCCTCGTGGTCCCCGTCGCGCTCGCCCAGTACCTCTACCGGTACGCGATCACCGCGGTGCCGCTCGCCTGCCTGGCCGCCGGCCTGGCGTTCGCCCGCCTGGACGGCGTGCGATGGCCCGCTCCGGCCCCGCACCGGCCGGTCGCACATCCGGCCCCGGCGCATGAGTCCCCGGTGCGCGAGCCGGCTCCTGCGCAGGAGCCGGCCGGATAACGGTCACCGCTATGGCCGCCGCCCGGTCACCGCGCGGGCGGCGGCGAGGACACCGCCCGCCACCGCCACACCCGCGAGAACAACGAAAGTCACCGAGACCGCGTGCGCCGATAGCCGGCTGAAGTCGCCTGCCATCGGGCTCACCGGCAGGCGGCCAGCCAGGTTCAGGTAGATCGTCCCGAAGGTGGCGACCCCCACCACCAGGGCGAGCTGGTTGACCGTGACGATCACCCCGGTCGCATCGGCTGCCTCCGCCACCGGAACCCGCATCAGCACCGAGGTCATCAGTGGGCTGAACG
>DAIRVB010000159.1:4459-8305 GCA_036803065.1 Streptosporangiaceae bacterium | reverse complement strand
GCACCGGCCATGGAGATGCGCATCCCGGTCAGGATGCCGGGCAGGGCGGACCGGAGTTGCACGTGCAGCAGGGTGTACAGGCGGGACGCGCCGAGCGTCCGGGCGCACAGCCGCAGGTCCTCGGGTACCTCGTCGAGCGCGGCGACGCTGGTGACCGCCATGATCGGGGTGATCCCGATGACGATCAGGACGTCCTTGGGCAGTTCCCCGATCCCGAACCAGATGATGAATAGCGGGATGAACGCGAGCGGTGGCAGCGGGCGGAGTACCTCGATGACCGGGTCGATCAGATGCCGCACCACGCGGGAGGACGACATGGCCGAGCCCAGGGTCACCCCGGCCGCGACGCCGATGGTGAAGCCGATCAGGATGCGGCGCAGGCTGGCAAGGGCGTCGTACCACAGCGGCGAGCCCTGCGCCGGGTATGGCCGGTCGATGTAGTGCAGGAACGTCGAGGCGGTCTGGGTGACCGAGGGCAGGAACACCGGGTCTCTGAGCAGAGTCGCGGCGATCTGCCACACGACGGCGAGGCCGATAAGGCCGGCCACCCCGGTGCCCAGGCGGCGGGTGCGCGCCCGCCGCCTGGCCCGCCGGTATGCGGCAAGATCGTCGCGGGCATCACGCTCGTCCAGCCCGTCCAGGTCTTCCGCGCCCAGCAGGGCCACGGCGGTCTTGGTGTCGTCGACGAGCAGACTGTCACCGAGCGTTGGCAGGGAGCGCCAGGCGGTCATGATTCACACTCCTCGGGGGAAGAGTCAGGGATGCAGGGACGCCCGGATCCTGCGTTTGGCGGTGAGGAACGCCTCCGTATCGGCATCGACGGCATGGCGGGGCCGGTCGAGCGGGATGTCGATGACCTCCTGGATGCCCGGCGGCCGGCCGCCCATAACGGCGACCCGGTCGCCAAGCAGGACGGCTTCTTCGATGTCGTGCGTCACGAAGATGATGGTGGTCCGGTACTGATCCCACATGCTGAGCAGGAAGTCATGCATGCGCAGCCGGGTGATGGCGTCGAGGGCACCGAACGGCTCGTCCATGAGCAGCAGCGACGGCCGGGTGATGATGGCGCGGGCGAATGCCGCCCGGTGCCTCATCCCGCCGGAGAGCTCATGAGGGAACGCGTCGCCGAACTTGGCCAGGCCGACCGTGCCGAGGATGGCGTCCGCCTCAGCGTCCAGCTCCGGATCGTCCCGCTCATTCAGCCCGGCCGACCGCTGGGCCTTCGGCCCGAACAGCACGTTCTTCCTGGTCGTGAGCCACGGGAACAGCATCGGGGTCTGGAACAGCATGCCCCGGTCGGGGGACGGCCCATGGACGGGCCGCCCCCCGACCGTGACGGTGCCCTCGTCGCTGTCGAGGGCACCGGCCACGATCCGGAGCAGGGTGGACTTGCCGCATCCCGACGGCCCGAGCACGCAGACCAATTCGCCCGCGCGGACCTCCAGGTTGATCCCGGCGAGAGCCACGGTGCGGCGGCCGCCCCGGCGGAACGTCTTGCCCACCGAGTCGATCACCACGTCGGCGCCCTGCGTCTTGACTGGGGCAGCCACCGGCTTAACTGGGGCAGCCACCGGCGAGCGCCTTCTTGATGAAGGTGATGTCGATATGTGACGCGATCTGTGCCGCCGAGGGAGCGGACGTGAGCCTTCCCTGCGAGACCAGGAACGTGCCGGTCTGCTGGTAAGCCTTGACGATGCGGCTGGTCGGGTCGTGCAGGGTGGAACCGAGCCAGAACAGCTGCTGGCTGGGCGGGATGAACGGGTAGCCCTTGGTCGTCGCCACAAGTGTTGCTGCCTGGCTGGCCAGCACGCCCTGCACTTTCGCGGCTGCGGCCAGGTATTTGGCCGCTTGGGGCCCGGTCATATCCCTGCTGCCTTGCAGCTCGGCGCACACGTAATCCTGCACCAGCGTGGGGTCACTCTTGATCACGCTGGTCGCGACCGCGATCATGTCGAGGCCGGGGATGCCGAGCTTGGCGATCTGCTCGGCGTTGACCAGCGAATGGTCGCCCTTCGCTATCAGATCGGCCGCCGGAGCGCCGTACACGTAGGCGGCATCGATCGCTCCGGACAGCGCCGCGGCACCCGCCGCGGGCTCACTGGCAAAGCTGACCACCTTGACCTTGCCGGTCAGGTGCTCCAGCGCCAGGTAACCCAGTAGCTCGTAGTCTTCCGACGAGCCGACCAGGACGCCGACCGACTTGCCGGCCAGCTGGCTCGGTGAGGTAACCGACTTGGGGACGAGCAGCTGGTCGTCGTCGAAACCCCACCCCATGACGACGGTGACCCCAGTGTTGATCCCGATGGCCGCGGTGGCAGGCGGGTTACCGACGCCACTGATGGCCTGCACGGAGCCGCTCTTCATCTCGGCGATGGCGGTGACGCCCGCATCGAACGGCACGGTATGCACGTGCGCGGGGATGAGCTTTTCCAGTGATGGCTGACTCAAGATGATGCTGTCCGGGCTGGCGACAGTCCCCTGGCTGACCGCGATGGTGAAGCTGGGCGGCGCAGCCGACCCGGAGCTGCCACCCTGGGTGACCGCCCAGACGATGAGGGCGATGACGACGACGACAACCACGGCGATGATGCCGTAGATCCGGCGTCTCTTGCGTCTATAGACGGGTACCGACCGGGCCGTCGGCACGTTGACATCGGCTGAACTGCTCATCGCTCTGTGTCCCCCGCACCTGCGTAATAGGCCGACGCGTCGCCCTTCAGGGACACGCTCGGCCGGCCGTCGACGCCGACCGGCACCGGGCCCGCGACCGTGACCCGCTCCCCGCGCCGGTGCGCGTCGCCGTAGTCGAAGATCGCGTAGTGCTGGGTGGCCCGGTTGTCCCAGATGGCCAGGTCGCCTTCGCGCCAGTGCCAGCGGACCGTCTGCTCGGGACGGGTGGCGTACTCCTGCAGGATGCGGATCAGGTCGCGTCCCGCCTGTGGCGACCAGCCCAGCACGGTCCGCGCGAAGCCGCCGAGGACCAGCGAGTGCTCAGCGGTCTCCGGGTGCACCCGCACAGCGGGATGCTCGGTCTCGTAGACGGTCGAGACGAATTCCTTCTGCACCGCCTCAACTGCCGCGTCAACGCGCACGCCCCGGTCGTAGACCGCTGCGTAGTCGTAATCGTTGGTGTGCACGATGCGCAGCCGGTCGGCCAGGTCGCGCAGGTCGAGAGGCAGGCTCTGGTAGGCGGTCACCGTGTTGGCCCAGAGCGTGTCCCCGCCCACCGGCGGGATGACGACGGCGTGCAGCAGGGTGAAGGCCGGCGGCCGGTCGATGAACGTCACGTCCGTGTGCCAGTTGTTGGCCCGGACGCCCTTGCGGGAGTCGATCTCCTCAAGGAGTGGCTGGTCCGGCGGTGACGCCAGGGTCGGGTGGCCGAGCGTCAGCGGGCCGAGCTGCTCGGCGAAGGCCACCTGGCTGGCGTAGTCGAGGTTCTGGTCGCGCAGGAAGACCACCTTGTGGTCGAGCAGCGTCTGGCGTACCTGGGCTACCGCGTCGTCGCTGAGCACTTCTCCGGTGTCGATGCCGGAGATCTCGGCGCCGATGTTGCCGGCCAGCCTGGTGACGTTGATACGGGTCGTGGGGCTGATGGTCTCGGTCATGGTGAATGCCTCTTCGATTGGGAACGGACGCACGGATGTAGCAGATAGGGCCCCGCTACTCGTCCGTCGATGTGACCTTGGGCGTGCTAGAGGCCGTTCGATGTCACATCGATGCGCGACGGCCAGCCGCACACAGCGCGGCCGGAGAGCAGCGAGGGGGATGGGGGGCGACGCGAGGCGTCAAGGGTGCGGGAGAGACGCGACGCGTCAGAGGTGCGGGGAACAGACCGCGCTGGCTACG
>DAIRVB010000159.1:0-4359 GCA_036803065.1 Streptosporangiaceae bacterium | reverse complement strand
GTGCGGGAGAGACGCGACGCGTCAGAGGTGCGGGGAACAGACCGCGCTGGCTACGAGGAGCAGGTCCACGTAACGGCGCTCAGTACCGTCGTGGGTCGTCATAGGAACGACGATGCCAGGCCGCCCCCATCTTGTCAATATTTCCGACCAAAATTATAGGAATATGCTCCGGCAACGACCCGGGCAACGACCCAAAAACGCTTCAGAGGGCGTTCGCCGCACGAAGCCGAGCGGCACGAAGCCGAGTCACACGCGGCCGGCAGCCGACGAGACGCTCGGAGAGATTCAGCAGCCGGTGAGGCGTTCGGAAAGATAGGGCTCGAGGGCGGCGATGCCGATCCGGTCCTGCCGCATGGAGTCGCGCTCCCGGACGGTCACCGCCTGGTCAGTCAGGGTGTCGAAGTCGACAGTCACGCAGAACGGGGTGCCGATCTCATCCTGGCGGCGGTAGCGGCGGCCGATCGCGCTGGCGTCATCGAAGTCGGTGCTCCACCGCTTGCGCAACCGCGCGGCCAGGTCGCGGGCCTTGGGCGAGAGGTCCGCGTTGCGGGAGAGCGGCAGCACCGCCACCTTGACGGGGGCGATCCTCGGGTCGAGGCGGAGCACTGTGCGCTTCTCCATGTTCCCCTTCGCGTCCGGCGCCTCGTCCTCCGTGTACGAGTCGAGCAGGTGCACCAGCAGGGTCCGGTCGGCGCCGAGCGCCGGCTCGATCACGTACGGGATGTACCTCTCCCCCGATTCCGGGTCGAGATAGGACATGTCCTGGCCGGAGGCGCGGCCGTGCGTGGTCAGGTCGAAGTCCGTGCGGTTCGCGATGCCCTCTAGCTCGGCCCACTCACTGCCGGGGAAGTCAAACTTGTACTCGATGTCGACGGTGCGCTTGGAGTAGTGCGAGAGCTTCTCTTTCGGGTGCTCATACAGCCGCAGGTTCTCCCTGCTCACGCCGAGGCCGACATGCCAGTTCAGCCGCTCGTCGATCCACTGCTGGTGCACCTCCTCGTCCGCGCCCGGCCTGACGAAGAATTCCATCTCCATCTGCTCGAACTCGCGCATCCGGAAGATGAAGTTGCCCGGGGTGATCTCGTTGCGGAACGACTTGCCGATCTGCCCGATGCCGAACGGGATCTTCTTGCGGGACGACTGCAGGACGTTCCGGTAGTTGATGAAGATGCCCTGGGCGGTCTCCGGCCGCAGGTAGGCCAGGCCCGACTCGTCCTCGGTCGCGCCCAGGTACGTGCGCAGCAGCCCGTTGAACATCCGCGGCTCGGTGAAGGCGCCCCTGGTGCCGCAGTTCGGGCAGGCTATCTGGGCCAGGCCTTCCTCAGGCGGGTGGCCATGCTTGTCCTCATAGGCCTCGATGAGGTGATCGGCGCGGAACCGCTTGTGGCAGGACTGGCATTCGGTGAGCGGCTCCACGAACTCGGTGACGTGGCCGCTCGCCTCCCACACCTCGCGGGCCAGGATCACGCTCGAATCCACGCCGACGATGTCCTCGCGCTCCTGGACCATTGCCTTCCACCACTGGCGCTTGATGTTGTTCTTCATCTCCACGCCGAGCGGCCCGTAGTCCCAGGAGGCCCGGAGCCCGCCGTAGATCTCGCTGGACGGGAAGATGAAACCACGCCGCTTGCACAGGCTCACGATCGTGTCCATGCGGTCATTGCGTGCCATGACAGACTCCATCCGGCTGGCGGTCGGCGGGTTGCGGGCGTCGGGCAGGCCCGCCTGGGTGCATTCGCCTAAGGCGCGTCTCGCGGGCCGGCCGTCAACGCAGGCCGCAGATCCACGGGACGGCCCTAGTTTAGCGGGCCGGCCAGTGCCGAATACCCGTGTCGCGGCATCAGGCAGTCACTGACCGGTTACCGGCCCTTACCGGGCCCCGGACCCTTACCGGTACGTGGGACCGCGGATCAGGTCGGCGTCGATGTTCAGGCCGAAGCCGTTCACCGAGCGGTTGCGTGCTCCCAGATACTGCTTGATCCGGCGGTATCCCGGCCACCACGACGGGGACAGGTAGGGCGTGCCGATCACGTTGGACCGGCCGTCCCAGAACGCGAACCAGAGCGAGTCCGGCTCGGCCAGCGAGTGGCCGTTTACCGAGCTGGCGAGCCCCAGGGACTCGGCCCCCGTGGCCGCGCTCGAGTACACGCCGGACACGTACCCCAACGCATGGATCTCCCTGGTCCACCCGTCGAGGAAGGAGAGCAC
Organism: Streptosporangiaceae bacterium; assembly: GCA_036803065.1. Taxonomy (GTDB): domain Bacteria; phylum Actinomycetota; class Actinomycetes; order Streptosporangiales; family Streptosporangiaceae; genus JAWWPY01. The sequence goes on along the minus strand of DAIRVB010000159.1, from coordinate 2,151 downwards.
CTGGGCGGTGCAGAACGCCTTGGCGCTGTTGAACGACTCCATGTCGTAATAGATCGGCGTGCGGCGGCCCATGCCCAGGCCCGCCGCGTCCTGGACCGCCCACTGCGCCGCCGCCTGGCCCTCCGCGGATGCCCACCCCGGCTGGATCCGCACCGCGAACTGCTTGTTGCAGGGCGCCTGCGCCCCGACGTAGGTGGGGATCAGGCCCCAGCCGAGCCTCGTGACGTAGCGGACCCACGCGGCCGACAGGTTCCCGTAGGGGCAGCCGACCTCCGCGCCGCCGATGTAGATCCCGACGTAGGAGAAGGAATGGACCCAGGCCTGCATCGCCGCCATGGAGGGAGTAGCGCAGGTGTCGAACCCCTTCCCGACGATTTGCCCGTCAACGCTGTTGGCACGGACCGGGATGGCCGGCTGACTGGCCGTGGCGGGCCGGCTAGCCGTGCCGGGCGGGCTGGCCGTGGCCGGCTGATTGGCCGTGGCCGGCTGATTGGCCGTGCCGGGCGGGCTCGCCATGGCCGGCTGGGATGACGTTCTGCGCAGGCTCTGGATGATGGCGAGCACGGAGGCGGCGTCGCTGCCGTACGTGGCGGTGATGGACAGCCCGGGGCGGCCGACGGCCGCGTAGAGTTCGTGATCCTGCGTGTCAGCGCGCACCGACCCGCCGCCCTCCGGCAGGTTGCCCACCGTGGGCAGGGCCGACGTCGAGTGCCCGGCACCCGCGGCGGGCCCGTTGGCGCCGGGAAGGCCTGCCGCAGCCGGGCCCGCGGCGGACGAGCCCGCGGCGGCCGGAAATTGAAGGCTGATCGTGGCGACACGGCCGACGACACGCGCCGGGCACTTCTGGTTGAGGCCAGGCCGCCCGAGGTACAGGGCGTTCCTGGCGTAGTCGACGCAGGTAGTCGAAGAAAGGCTCAGGTGGTAGACGGCCCAGCTCACCGGGACACCGATCGTGTACCCGCCGTACTGGATAACCTTGACCGGCGAGGCGCCGGTGATGATCCGTGCGTCCAGCCGTGCCATGGTCACGCCGGGCACGGACCGGCTTACAGTAGATCCCTCGATCCCACTGATAGTGAGCCCCAAGGCCACGATGAAGATGGCTACGCGTCGCATCTGCATTCCCCCGAATGCGTGACAGCACTGCCGCGGCTGCGGCTACGGCTACGGCTTTCACGTCTTCCCCACTAATGCCCGTGCCCGGGGATTCGACGGACATGCGCACATGGGCATCGCAAATGCGTTATCAGGCCGTATCTTTGCCAAGGACATGCGAAACCGTTGGCCGACGGGCCAACATCGCGGAGATGGAGGTTTCCGGATGAACACGCGCCGGTCGCTGGAAAAGGCCAGCGCCATGCCGATCGCGTTCTTGAGCCAGCTGCCGCGGTGGCTCGCGCCCATAGTGCTGGCCGCCCTGTTCGTCGCTGGCGCAGTCGCGCGCGGCTGGATCGGCGCCGTGGCACTCTTCCTGGTCGCCGCGTTCGTTGCATGGCTGGCCAGCCTGTCCTGGCCCGCGCTGCGCCTGCCAGGACGGCTGCTGCGGGTACTGATCGTCACCCTGCTGATCGCGTTCGCGCTATGGCAGGGCAGCAGGTAACCGCGGCAGCAGGTTCGGATCCGCCCCGCCGTAGCGGCGGTCCCTGCTGGCATAAATCTCGCATGCATGCCAGAGATGGCGGCGGTCGAAATCAGGAAATAGGGTGTCGAGAAAGACAAACTCAGCATAGGCCGACTGCCAGAGCATGAAGTTGGAAATTCGCTGCTCTCCCGATGATCGGACAAAAAGATCTACATCGGGTATGCCTGGCTCATCCAAGTACCGCGCGAAAACTTTCTCATCCACCTTGTCGGCACGGAGCTTTCCGGCCGCCACGTCGGCGGCTATCGCCGCGGCCGCATCGGCGATCTCGGCCCGTCCACCGTAATTGACGCAGAATTGGAGGGTAAGGACGGAGTTACCCGCTGTCATACGTTCTGCGTCTTCAAGCTCGCGGATGACGCTGCGCCATAGCCGCGGCTTGCGGCCCGCCCAGCGGACACGGACGCCCATCTCGTTCAGCTGATCACGGCGCCGGCGGATCACATCGCGGTTGAAGCCCATCAGGAAGCGAACCTCGTCAGGCGAGCGCCGCCAGTTCTCGGTAGAGA
>DAIRVB010000158.1:0-8315 GCA_036803065.1 Streptosporangiaceae bacterium | reverse complement strand
GATTTGGGACGATAGGCGGATGACAACTCAGGTGCGGGGCGTCGTCGCCCCTGGTAAGGGCGCTCCAGTCGAGGTTACGGCCGTGCTGGTGCCCGATCCCGGACCCGGTGAGGCCCTGGTGCGGGTGCAGGCCTGCGGCGTCTGCCACACCGATCTGCACTATCGCGACGGTGGCATCGGAGACGATTTCCCCTACCTGCTCGGGCACGAGGCGGCCGGGGTGGTCGAGGCGGTCGGCGACGACGTGACCAGCGTCGCGCCGGGCGACTTCGTCATCCTGAACTGGCGCGCGATCTGCGGCCAGTGCCGCGCCTGCAAGCGTGGCCGGCCCTGGTACTGCTTCAACACCCACAACGCGGCCCAGCAGATGACCCTGGCCGACGGCACCCCCCTCTCCCCCGCCCTGGGCATCGGCGCCTTCGTGGAGAAGACGCTGGTCGCCGCGGGACAGTGCACCAAGGTCAACCCGGCGACCCCGCCCGAGGTGGCGGGCCTGCTCGGCTGCGGCGTGATGGCGGGACTCGGTGCCGCGATCAACACCGCGCCGGTGAGCCTGGGTGATTCTGTCGCCGTGATCGGGTGCGGCGGGGTGGGCAACGCCGCGGTGCTCGGCGCCCGGCTGGCCGGGGCGCGGACGATCATCGCGGTGGACATCGACCCGCGCAAGCTGGAGTGGGCCAGGGACTTCGGGGCGACCCATGTGATCAACTCCCGGGAGGCCGACCCGGTCGACGGCATCCGCGACCTGACCGGCGGGAACGGGGCCGACGTGGTGATCGAGGCGATCGGCCGCCCGGAGACTTATCAGCAAGCGTTCTACGCCAGGGACCTGGCCGGCACCGTGGTGCTCGTCGGCGTGCCCACCCCGGAGATGCGGCTCGACCTGCCGCTGCTGGACTTTTTCGGCCGCGGCGGCGCGCTCAAGTCGTCCTGGTACGGCGACTGCCTGCCCGAACGCGACTTCCCCCTGCTCACCGACCTGTATCTGCAGGGCCGCCTGCCGCTGGAGAAGTTCGTGTCGGAGACCATCGCGCTGGACGCTGTCGAGGAGGCGTTCGCCAAGATGCAGCGCGGTGAGGTGCTCCGCTCCGTGGTGAAGCTCTGAACGAACCTAGCGCCTGCTGTGGGTGCTGGGGGTGCTGGCGATGCGCGCTATGAGCTCGGCGTCCTTGCGGAGTTCCGCCTCGGTCGGTGACAGCGAGATGACCGCGGTCATGACGAGCGTCAGGATGCTGATGCCGAAGATGAGCGGCAGCAGGAAGGACGTTGCGCTGGCGCCGCCCTGCATTCCTGCCATGCCATCGGTGGTGGCGTAGACGTGCATGGCCGCCATGCCCGTGTAGTGCATTCCGCTGACCGCCGCGCCCATGATCAGGCACGCGACAATGGCCGGCCACAGCGTGTCCAGCCGCAGCGCGCACCAGAGGGCGACGGTCCCGGTGACGACGGCGATGATCACCGAGAGGACTACCACGCCGGTGTTGTAGCGCATAATGTCCGGCATGCGCATCGCCGTCATGCCGATGTAGTGCATGCTGGCCACGCCGAGCCCGATGATCAGGCCACCGGTCAGCAGGGGGGCTAGCCTGTCACCGCCGAATCCGACGATGAACAGGCCAGTGCTCACCACGACGGCGGATATCAGCATGCTGAGGATGGTGACCGGCACGTTGTACCGGATGCTTTGGCCCGGGATGCTGAACCCGAGCATGGCGACGAAATGCATGCCCCAGACTCCCGCGACCCCGATGGTCAGGGCGCCCAGCAGCAGCCAGCGCGCGCGAGAGGCACCGTGCACGGCGCGGGCCCGTGTGGTGCACCGCAGGCCGAGGAAGCAGCCCAGGCACGACATGACGTAAGCCAGGGCAGGCGTTAGCAGCCCGTACGAAAAGTTGTGGACGGCCACCATCAGCCCCAGGCCCCCCCGGCCATGCCCATGGAGGTGGGCATGAGATGACCACCTCACGATCAATTTTCATTGAAGCACCAACGGCCTCAGCTGTCACATCGGTATCAGCATGGTGCCGGGCCTTCGCATTGTCCGCTGACCCGCCGGTCGGGTGACACCAGGCAGAATGTCGCCATGACCATGGAAGCTCAGGTCCCCTCCGTGGGCCTGCCCGGCGGCGGCAGCATGCCACTGCTCGGGTTCGGCACCTGGCAGATCCGGGGCCGCCGCGCATATGACGCCGTGCGGACCGCGCTGGACGCCGGGTACCGGCACATCGACACTGCCACGATGTACGGCAACGAGGCCGAGGTCGGCCGCGCCCTGCGGGACAGCGGCCTGGACCGCCGGGACGTATTCGTGACCACGAAGATGCCGCCCAGCAGCGCGGGTCAGGAGCGGGCCACCCTCGCCGCCAGCCTGCGGGCACTGGGCACCGAGCACGTCGATGTGTGGCTGGTGCACTGGCCGCCCGTGGCCCGGCAACTGGTGCCGGTGTGGCACGAGTTCCTGGCCCTCCGCGACGAGGGAGCGGCCCGGGCCGTCGGCGTGAGCAACTACTCCGTCGGCCAGATCGATGCGCTGATCCGGGCGACCGGGCAGGCACCGGCGGTCAACCAGATCCCCTGGGGACCCACCCTGTACGACGCGGACCTGCTCGCCGCCAGCCGCGAGCGGGGGGTCGTCGTGGAGGGCTACAGCCCGCTCAAGAACACGAACCTGGCCGATCGGCTGCTGGCGGAGATCGCCGCCCGGCATGGTGTCACGCCGGCCCAGGTGGTGCTCCGCTGGCACATCGAGCACGGCATTGCCGTCATCCCGAAGTCGGCGAACCCGGACCGGATCGCCGCCAACATCGACCTGTTCGGCTTCGCGCTCACCACCGCCGAGGTCAGCCGGATCGACGCCCTGGCGGCCCGCTAGATCATCTGCTCGCTTTGCGCCTCCGGGGCGCTTGAAGGCGCCGCCTTCCCTCGTCGCTCGTTCTCTGGCGCGGAGCGGGTCCGAGCCAGTTGGCTGGTTCGCTAGCTGAACACTCCCTGGGAATCTTGTCTGCATTGCCCGGCGTGCCCGGGTGGCCGGCCTACCATGACGACGCGGGCACGGCTGGCGGGTCCGCCAGGACAGGGACGGGCATGGACGCAGCGACCTTCGTGGGCCTCTGGCATCGCGCTGTCACCGCGCAGCCGATGCCGCCACGCACGCTGGTGCTGGCCTGCGCCCTCGCCGCGTTCATCGCCGTCGCATCACGCCGCGTCTGGCCGGTCTCGCGCACCGTGGTGACCGTCGCCCATGAGGGCGGCCACGCGCTGGTCGCGCTGCTGACCGGCCGGCGGCTGGCCGGTGTCCGGGTACACGCCAACACCGCCGGGGTGACCTGGTCGGCCGGCCGGCCGACCGGCCCTGGCATCGTGCTCACGACCGCCGCCGGGTACCTGGCTCCGCCGCTGCTCGGGCTCGGCGCCGCCGCCCTGCTGGCCACCGGGCACCTGGCCGGCGCGCTCATGCTCAGCCTGGTCCTGCTGGCCGGGCTCGTCTTCGTGATCCGCAACGCCTACGGGCTGCTGGTGGTGCTGGTGGTCGCCGGCGCGGTCGTGGTGGTGCTGTGGCGCGGTTCGGCCCTGGTCCAAGGTGGGTTCGGCTACGTCATGGCCTGGTTCCTGCTGCTCGGCGGGGTGCGGCCGGTGCTTGAGCTCAACCGTTCCCGCCGCCGGGGCAGATCGGCGGAATCCGACTCCGACCAGTTGGCCCGGCTCACCGGCGTTCCCGGCGGGGCGTGGATACTTCTGTTCGGCGTGGTGGCACTCGGTGCACTCGCCGTCAGCGCCCTGTGGTTGATCAGGTGACTGCGGTCGATCAGGTGAAGGGGCTGGTCAGCATCGCCCACCGGGATCGAATACTTGAGTTAACTAATCGGAAATCTATATATTGGCCGGGTCTCCCCGCGCGCAGCCCTGCACGCCGGGCCGACGACGCCTAGCTGAGCACCGGGGCCACTACCAGCGGCCCCGGTGCACCACCTCGTCGAACGGGCGCCGGTCCGGCCGCTGGATCGGCGCCAGCCGCCTTCCGGCCGGGTAGCCGAGCGCGATCAGGTACGCAAGGAACTTCCCGTCCGGGAAGCCCAGCAGTTGCTGGGCGAGCTGCTGATCCCGCACCGCGGCGTGACCGCTGCCCACGCCGAGGTCGGCTGCGGCGATCATGATGCTGACCGTGACCTGCCCGAGGTCGTACTGGCAGTGGTCACGCTCGCGGTCGTCCGCGGGCACGGGCGCCACCAGTGCGACGGTCGCGGCCGAGCGGGCCACGTGCCCCGCTCCCTGCCACACCCTGGCCAGTTCCTTGAGCTGATCCCGGCCGGTGACGACCACGAAGTCCCACGGCTGCCAGTTCCGCGAGGACGGCGAGCGGCGGCCTGCTTCGAGAATCTGATCGAGGTCCGCGGGCGGGATGGACCGGTCCTCGAATTCACGGACATTCCTGCGCGCCCTGATGGCGTCCCATGTCTCCACGCGCGACGGCCTACCCCCCGGGCGGGCGGCGGAAACAGCGGCCAGTCCAGGCCCGTGGCCGGAACCCGCGGCCAGTCCCCGTGCCGTCGACGGACCAGCCAGCAACTACCCCGACACCGGACTGTCACCGAAGCCTAACGTTCCGTAAGCTGATGTCGCTGCCGCGCGCACCGGGGATGCGCCGGCCTGGACACGTGGAGGCATCCATGGTCACGCGTGACACCGCCTGGCCCAGCGGTACGCCCTGCTGGGTTGATCTGGGGGTAGACGACATCGCCAAAGCCGGCACGTTCTACGCCGGGCTCTTCGGCTGGGAGATCCAGGCGGGGCCGCCCGAAGCCTACGGCTACGCCATGTGCCTCACCAACGGCCTCGCCGTGGCCGGTATCGGGCCGAGGCAGGGGCCGCCGGGAACGCCGGCCGCCTGGACCACGTACCTGGCCTCCGATGACGCCGACCAGACGTCCCGCAAGGTCAAGGCGGCAGGGGGCCGGGTGCTCATGGAGCCGATGGACATCATGGACGTCGGCCGGATGGCGGTCGCGGCCGATCCTGGCGGCGCCCTGTTCGGCATCTGGCAGGCCCGCGCGCACATCGGCGTCGGGCTGGCCAACGAGCCGGGGACGCTCTGCTGGAACGAGAACTTCAGCCACGACTTCGACCACAACAAGGCGTTCTATCGGGAAGTTTTCGGCTACGAATTCGGCGACATCGGCGATATCAGCTTCAACTACGCCACCCTGAAAGTGAGCGGTATCGACGTGGGCGGCATCGGTGAGCTTGACACCACCTTCCCGGCTGAGGTCCCCCCGCACTGGTCGTCGTACTTCGCTGTCGAGGACACCAACGGAGCTGTCGCGAAGGTCAGCGCCCTCGGCGGGAGCGTGGCACGCCCGCCCCGGGACACGCCCTTTGGGCGGATGGCCGTGGTCAGCGACGACCAGGGCGCGGAGTTCTCACTGATAAGCGTGCCTGTGCCCAGCGAAGGCTGACTTGGATCGCGGGTCACGGGGTACTGGCCGGGATTCTTGGCTCGTCCGACATGAACCGGCCCGCGGTCCGGGCCGCGGTGGCCCGTGCCCACCGGCCACTGGTGAGCATGCCGACGGCGAGCACCGCCGCGCCACACCCGGTCACGATCCACCAGCCGACATGACTGGCGGACGTGAAGGCAGTCCCGAACGGGCCGACCAGGGCAGAAGTCACCGCTGAGCCGACCACGGCCACGCCGAGCGTCTGGCCGATCTGCCGGCTCGTCGACGCGACCGCCGCCGCGACCCCGGCCTGGTCGCGGGGCATCCCGGACACGGCGGTGTTGGTGATCGGGGCGTTGACCATGCCGAACCCGATGCCGAACACGACGTAGGCGAACAGGAGCCAGCCCACGGATGTGCCGTTCGTCAGCCCGGTCAGCAGGACGCCGCCAGCCGTCATCGTCACCCCGGCGATAAGCAGCGGCAGCCGCGGCCCGCTGCGGCCGATGATCCGGCCGGAGATCGGCGCGAAGAACGCGGTGGCCACCGCGAGGGGCAGGGTGAGCAGTCCGGCATGCAATGCGGAGTACCCGCGGACGTCCTGCAGGTAGAGGGTGTTGAGGAAGAGGAAACCACCGAGCGCGGCGAACGCGCTGATGGCGATCACGGTTGCCCCGGAGAACGGCACGCTGCAGAAGAACCGCAGGTCCAGCAGGGGCTCGTTACGCCGTGGTTCATAGATGAGCAGAGCGGCCAGCGTGACTGCGGACAGGCCGAAGAAGCCGACGATTTCCGCAGAGCCCCATCCGGAACTCGGGCCCTCGATGATCGCGTAGATCAGCGACGCCAGCGTCACGATCACCAGGAGCTGGCCGACCGGATCGAAGCGCCGGGGATGCGGCGCCCGCGACTCGGGCACGAATAGCGCGGTCAGCACGATCGCGGCCACGCCGACCGGGATGTTGACCCAGAAGATCCCCCGCCAGCCCACCGAGGCGATCAGCACCCCGCCGACCACCGGTCCGAGCGCCAGGCTCAGGCCGACCGTGCCACCCCAGATGCCGATCGCGCGAGCCCGCTCGCGGGGGTCGGTGAACGTGTTGACGATGATGGACATGGCGACGGGGTTGAGCATCGAGCCGCCGATCGCCTGCAGCATCCGGAACACGATCAGCCAGCCCAGGCTGGGGGCCAGGCTGCACAGCAGCGAACCGAGGGTGAACGCGGCAAGCCCGGTCTGGAAGGTCCTGCGCCGTCCGAACCGGTCGGCGGTCGAGCCCGCCAGCATCAGGAAACTCGCGATCACCAGCGTGTACGCGTCGACGGTCCATTGCAGCCCCGACACGGAGGCGTGCAGTTCGCGCTGGATAGACGGGAGCGCCACGTTCACGATCGTGTTGTCGAGACCGACGATGACCAGGCTCATGCAGCAAATAGCCAGGACCAGCAGCCGCCGCCGACGGCTTACTTCAGGCACAGGCCCCCTCAGTGACTGCGAGCCTTCTAGTACTTGCGAAAATACAACTAACCACCAGGTGGGCGAACGCCCGGCTCAGTGGTTGTATGCCCCGGAACTTCCATGCGCGTTATAGGCCTGGGCCCTTCCATGCCGCGGCGGCGGCGTATCAGGCCGGGCACATCCAGTCGCTCGGGCCCGGGCGAGGCACCTGCCCGGCACGGCCGGGTGACGGGAAATGCACGCGGAGGGTGAATGCGTGCGGCGTTGGACCATGCGCCCGCAGGTGCTGCACCCGTTCCTCCGCGTCCCCCGTGGCCGGAACGCCGCCCCGCGGAATCCACCACAATGCCGTGTACGCCTCGGCCATCGGCACGAACCACTGCCGGCGGCGGCGCAGCACCCGCCGGTGTGCGCCGGAGTAGGCAAAGGCCGCCAGCGCCTCGACCGACTCCCACACCGACAGGTTGACGATGACGCCCGCGCTGCCCGCCTCATCCCATTCGAAGGCGCGCACGAAGGTGGCATTGCCGTCCTCGGTCTGCAGTCGCCACACGAACCCGGGAGCAGCGTCGGCGGCGGCGTTGACGGGGTCGAGTGCCGCGACGAAGTCCGCCAGGACCGGACTGTCCAGAGGCGCCCGGAGCCGGGCGATGTTCACCTGAGCCAGCAGATAATCCACGCCATCATGGTGTCACAACGGGCGTTCAGCCCTCCCGCAGCAGGGCGATCACTGGGATCACGCGATCGGTCCCGGCCTGGTATTCCGCGAAGCCGGGATAGCGCCGGGCATGCTCCGCGTACTTCTGGTCCCGTTCCTCCCCTTCCAGCACCACCGCCCGGGCCTGGAAGGTCTCCGTGCCCATCTCAACAGTCACCTCCGGATTGGCCACCAGGTTCAGGTACCAGTCCGGGTGCACCGGAGCGCCGCCCTTGGACGCGAACACCAGCCAGCGGCCGTCATCGGCGAGGTACATCATCGGGTTCAGCCGCTGCTTGCCGGACCTGCGGCCCGTGGTGGTCAGCAACAGCACCGGCGCACCCTCGAACGGGCCGCCCACCTTGCCCTCGTTGGCGCGGAACTCCGCAATGATCTTGCTGTTCCGGTCGTTTACGTCGGCCATGTCGCTCCTGTCCCCCATCGTCCCCCCCGTACCGGCCGGGGCTTCAACCCGGACGTTACCGGGCGAGCGGGCCGTGAGACCCGACGAGGCCCCTCCATCTCATACCTGGAGGGGCCTCGTCCGGTTCTGACCAGCTTTATTGTGCCCGAACACAGCGCTCTGAGCCGGAAGCGACACGCCGTCCAGTGACGCGGGCCAGGAAAGACGGCCGACCCTAAGGCGTGTCTCGCCTTAGTGGGTCGAGGGCGCGGTCCGCCGCTGGAACAACACGCTGGACAGCGCGGCCGAGACGATCAGGAT
>DAIRVB010000157.1:6793-8324 GCA_036803065.1 Streptosporangiaceae bacterium | reverse complement strand
TTCAAGAACAACTACGGCACCGACCTGTCCAAGGACAAGATGGCGCTGCAGCGGCTCCGGGAGTCGGCGGAGAAGGCCAAGATCGAGCTGTCCGGCTCGGCGGAGACGCAGATCAACCTGCCCTACATCACCCACTCGGAGCAGGGTCCGCTGCACCTGGACACCAAGCTCACCAGGGCTGAGTTCCAGCGGATGACATCGGACCTGCTGGACCGCTGCAAGGCGCCTTTCAAGCAGGTGATCAAGGACGCCGGAGTGAAGCTGGGCGACATCCAGCACGTGGTCCTCGTGGGCGGTTCCACCCGGATGCCCGCCGTGGTCGAACTGGTCAAGGATCTGACTGGCGGCAAGGACCCGAACAAGGGCGTCAACCCGGACGAGGTCGTCGCCGTCGGCGCGTGCCTGCAGGCTGGCGTGCTCAAGGGTGAGGTCAAGGACGTCCTGCTGCTCGACGTGACGCCGCTCTCGCTCGGCATCGAGACCAAGGGCGGGATCTTCACCAAGCTCATCGAGCGCAACACCACGATCCCGACCAAGCGGTCGGAGATCTTCACAACCGCGGATGACAACCAGCCCTCCGTGCAGATCCAGGTCTTCCAGGGTGAGCGGGAGATCGCCGCGTACAACAAGAAGCTCGGCATGTTCGAGCTGGCTGGCATCGCCCCGGCGCCGCGCGGAATCCCCCAGGTCGAGGTGGCCTTCGACATCGACGCCAACGGAATCGTGAACGTCTCCGCCAAGGACCTCGGCACCGGCAAGGAGCAGCGGGTGACCATCTCCGGCGGCTCGGCCTTGGCCAAGGACGACATCGAGCGGATGATGGCCGACGCGGAGAAGTACGCCGAGGAGGACGCCAAGCGCCGCGAGGAGGCAGAGGTCCGCAACCGCGCAGACAGCCTCGCCTACACCACGGAGAAGTTCCTCGCCGAGAACTCCGACAAGGTCCCCGACGACATCAAGTCTGAGGTGGAGGCCGCGATCACCGACCTGAAGAAGGCGCTCGAGGGCACCGACACCGACGCGATCAAGGAGGCCAGCGAGAAGGCGGCCCAGGTGAGCCAGAAGATGGGCACCGCCATCTACGCCCAGGCCCAGGCCAGTGCCCCGGAGGGCGAGGCTGGGAGCGACGCGGGTGAGGACTCCTCAGACGACGAGGTTGTCGAGGCCGAGATTGTGGACGAGGACAAGCCCCGTAACGCCGAAGGCGGCGCCGCCTGATGAATTCGCCGGAGGAGACCAACGAAGGACCGGTGATTCGAGACCTCAGGCGCATAGATCCGGTGACTGGACAGGTCAGGAATCCCGGCCAGGCCAGCCAGGCGCAGCCTGGCGCAGGAAATCGCGGGCCGGTCAAGGCACGGCCAGGTCGGCACGCGGCCTCCAAGCCGGGCGGGGCACCGCCACGGCCGGCCCAGGGCGGCGGTAACGCGCCGGGCCCGGGACCCGCGGCGCGGGACCCGGGGCCCCCGGGCTCCGGGGTACCCGGCTCCGCGACGCCTGGCTCCGCGTCCCGGGGCCCTGGGGCACCGGG
>DAIRVB010000157.1:0-6693 GCA_036803065.1 Streptosporangiaceae bacterium | reverse complement strand
GGCCCGCCCAGGACAGGGCGACCATGGGCGGCCCCGGCGGCGGCGATGATCGCGGCATGGCGGAGCGGCTCGCTGAACGCACGGCTGACTTGCAGCGCGTCCAGGCGGAATACGCGAACTACCGCAAGCGGGTCGAGCGGGACCGGGTAGCGGTGCGCGAGCAGGCACTCGCCAACGTGCTCAGCGGGCTGGTGCCGATCCTCGACGACATCGGCCGGGCCCGGGAACACGGCGAGCTTAACGGCGGGTTCAAGTCGGTAGCGGAGTCCGTGGAAGCGACAACGGCCAAGCTTGGCCTGGAGAGCTTCGGGGAGGCCGGCGAGCCTTTCGACCCACGAGTGCACGAGGCGCTCATGCACTCATATTCCGCAGGAGTCACCGAGCCAACCTGCGTCCAGATCCTGCAGCCCGGCTACCGGGTGGGCGACCGGATCCTCCGGCCGGCCAGGGTGGCGGTCGCGGAGCCTGGTGACGACGGGAACGGCCAGGACCGCTCGGCTGGAGCCGGGCCCGCCGCGCGAGGCGGGGGCAGGCCCGGCCCGCCCGGACCGCGGAGGACGACAACAGGAAACGAATGACGCCCAGGAGAAACCAGTGAGCACCAAGGACTACCTCGAGAAGGACTATTACAAGGTCCTGGGTGTCTCCAAGACCGCGACCCCAGACGAGATCAAGAAGGCGTACCGCAAGCTCGCCCGTAAGTACCACCCGGACGCGAACAAGGGCAATGCGTCGTCGGAGGAGCGCTTCAAGGAGATCTCCGAGGCACACTCCGTGCTGTCCGACGAGAAGCGGCGCAAGGAGTACGACGAGGCCCGTTCCCTCTTCGGCGGCGGTTTCCGGTCGCCTGCCGGTGGCGGAGCCCAGGGCGGGTTCGGCGGCTTCGACCTCGGCGACCTGTTCGGCGGATCGGGAACCGGAACGAACACCGGCACCGGTGGCCGGCTTGGTGACCTGCTCGGGGGGGTGTTCGGTGCCCAGCGCCCCACCGCGCAGACCAGGCCACGGCGCGGTGCCGACGTGGAGACCGAGACGTCCCTGACGTTCGGTGACGCCACCGATGGTGTCACCGTCGCACTGCGGCTCGCCGGGGAAGGGCCGTGCCAGACGTGTCACGGCACCGGGGCCAAGGCGGGCACAGTGCCGAGAGTCTGTCCTACCTGCGAGGGAACCGGCCAGGCCAGCAAGAACCTGGGCAGCTTCGCCTTCTCCGAGCCGTGCCCGACCTGCCGGGGCCGCGGGCTGGTGGTCGACGATCCCTGCCCGGTGTGCTCCGGGAGCGGGCGGGCGATGAGCACCCGGACCATCCAGGCCCGGATCCCGGCCGGCGTCGCCGATGGCCAGCGGATCAAGCTCAAGGGCAAGGGCGCGCCCGGCGAGCGGGGCGGGCCAGCCGGGGACCTCTATGTCCGGGTGCACGTCACCCCGCATCCGGTGTTCGGCCGGTCAGGATACAACCTGACCGTCAACGTGCCGGTCACCTTCCCGGAGGCGACGCTCGGCGCGGAGGTCAAGGTGCCCGCGCACCGAGGAGCGCCGGTCAGCGTGCGCATCCCGGCCGGCACGCCGAACGGCCGCACCTTCCGGGTCCGCGGCAAGGGCGTGCGGCGCACCGACGGAACCATCGGGGACCTGCTGGTCACCGTCCAGGTGCAGGTGCCGCAGCATCTCAGCGCGAAGGCCCTGGAGGCGCTGGAGTCCTTCCGGGATGCCACCGCGGCCGAGGACCCACGGGACGAGTTGCTGCAGAGGGCCAAGAGCGCGTGACGCGACATGGCCGAGGACCGAGGCGAGAGCGGGTGGGGAGGGTGACGACATGAGCAGTCCATTCGAGCTGTCCGACGACACGCCGGTGTACGTCATCTCGGTCGCCGCCCAGCTGGCGGGGCTGCACCCGCAGACCCTGCGCGCCTACGACCGGCTCGGCCTGGTCTCCCCGGGCCGGGCCACCGGCCGGGGCAGACGGTACTCGCTGCGCGACATCCTGGTCCTGCGCGAGGTCCAGCGGCTCTCCCAGGAGGACGGCGTCAACCTCTCCGGGATCAAGCGGATCCTGGAACTTGAGCATGAGCTCGTCGCGGCCCGCGCGCGGCTCGCCGAGATGCGCGCGGAGCGGGCCCAGCTCCGGATGGAACTCGAATCGACCCGTTCGGTGGCGGCCCGGCTGGCGGGCCTGCTGCGCAGCCGCGGTGGCAGCGCCCAGCTGGTCCCGGTCCGCGACCGGGGCGTCATCGGCCGGCCACCGGGCGCCGACCCGGAGTCAGGGCCGTCCGGCCCGGCCCGCCGCGCGCTGCCCGCCGCGTCCCCCGAAACCAGATAAACAACGGACTAACCAGTCCCCCTCAGCGAGAACCAGAAAGTAGCTCATGGACGACAAGCTCACCCACAAGAGCCAGGAGGCGCTGTCGGACGCCGTCCGGCGAGCGACAGCCGGGGGCAACCCGCACGTCGACCCGCTGCACCTGCTCGCCGCCCTCATCGAGCAGAGCGGAGGGACCGCGGCGCCGCTGCTGCGCGCGATCGGGGTTGACCCGGCGACCGTGCTCAAGGGAGCGGAGGACCTGCTGGCCAGGATGCCCCAGGCGGCCGGCACGACGGTGAGCGCACCCGACATGTCCCGGCCCTTGCTGTCCGCCCTCGCGACGGCCGCCAAGCGGGCCCGGGGGCTGGACGATGAGTATGTGTCCACCGAGCACCTGCTCGTCGGCCTCGCCGCGGACGGCGGCCAGGCGGGCGCTCTGCTGCGCGCGGCGGGCGCCGGACCGGACGTGCTGCTCGACGCCTTCGAGAAGGTGCGTGGCCACGCCCGTGTCACCACCGAGGACCCGGAAGGCACCTACCAGGCACTGGAGAAGTACGGGGTCGACCTGACCAAGCTGGCCAGGGACGGCGCGCTGGACCCGGTCATTGGCCGGGACGCGGAGATCCGGCGGGTGATCCAGGTCCTCTCCCGCCGCACCAAGAACAACCCGGTGCTGATCGGCGAGCCCGGGGTCGGCAAGACCGCGGTGGTTGAGGGACTCGCCCAGCGGATCGTCGCCGGCGACGTGCCCGAATCACTGCGCGGCAAGCGGCTCGTCGCCCTTGACCTGGGCGCGATGGTCGCTGGGGCCAAGTACCGCGGTGAGTTCGAGGAGCGCCTCAAGGCCGTGCTGAACGAGATCAAGGCCAGCGACGGCCAGGTCATCACGTTCATCGACGAGTTGCACACGGTGGTCGGCGCGGGCGCGGCGGAAGGGTCGATGGACGCGGGCAACATGCTCAAGCCGATGCTGGCCCGCGGCGAGCTGCGCATGGTCGGCGCGACCACGCTGGACGAGTACCGCAAGCGGATCGAGAAGGACGCCGCGCTGGAGCGCCGGTTCCAGCAGGTATTCGTGGGCGAGCCGTCAGTCGAAGACACCATCGCCATCCTGCGCGGCCTGAAGGGCCGTTACGAGGCCCATCACAAGGTGCAGATCTCCGACGCCGCGCTGGTGGCGGCCGCTACCTTGTCCGATCGCTATATCACCGCCCGGTTCCTGCCGGACAAGGCGATCGACCTCGTTGACGAGGCTGCGTCGCGGCTGCGCATGGAGATCGACTCCCGGCCGGTGGAAATCGACGAGCTGCAGCGGGCCGTGGACCGGATGAAGATGGAGGAGATGGCCTTGGCCAAGGAAGTGGATCCGGCGAGCCGGGAACGCCTGGAGCGCCTGCGCGCCGATCTCGCTGACCGTCAAGAGCAGTTGACCGCGCTCGTCGCACGCTGGGAGCAGGAGAAGGCCAGCCTCAACCGGGTCGGCGATCTGAAGAAGCGGCTTGACGACCTCCAAGGGCAGGCCGAGCGCGCGCAGCGGGATGGCGATCTGGAGACCGCTTCAAGGATCTTGAACGGGGAGATCAAGGAAGTGGAACGCGAACTCGCCGCGGCGTCCGAGTCGCCGGGGGATTCCGCGGTCCCGCTGGGTGCGCCAATGGTCAAGGAGGAAGTCGGCCCTGACGACGTCGCCGACGTTGTGTCCTCCTGGACCGGCATTCCGGCTGGCCGCCTGCTCGAAGGCGAGACAGGCAAGCTGCTGCGCATGGAAGCGGAACTCGGCCAGCGGCTGGTCGGGCAGGCCAGGGCGGTGCAGGTCGTGTCGGATGCGGTCCGCAGAACACGCGCTGGCATCGCCGACCCGGACCGGCCCACCGGATCGTTCCTGTTCCTCGGGCCCACCGGAGTTGGCAAGACCGAGCTGGCCAAGGCGCTCGCCGAGTTCCTGTTCGACGATGAGCGCGCCATCATCCG
This sequence comes from Streptosporangiaceae bacterium, assembly GCA_036803065.1. Taxonomy (GTDB): domain Bacteria; phylum Actinomycetota; class Actinomycetes; order Streptosporangiales; family Streptosporangiaceae; genus JAWWPY01. Next base: position 2,420 of record DAIRVB010000157.1, on the reverse strand, counting down.
CGTCGACATGAGCGAGTACAGCGAGAAGCACTCGGTGGCCCGGCTGGTCGGTGCACCGCCCGGGTACGTGGGATACGAGGAGGGCGGCCAGCTGACCGAGGCTGTCCGGCGCCGGCCCTATTGCGTCGTGCTCCTCGACGAGGTGGAAAAGGCCCACCCGGAGGTCTTCGACATCCTGCTCCAGGTCCTCGACGACGGCAGGCTCACCGACGGGCAGGGCCGCACAGTGGACTTCCGCAATACGATCCTGATCCTCACGTCCAACCTCGGCTCGCAGTACATCGCCGACCCGGCCCTCAGCGAGCAGGCGAAGCGAGACGCTGTGATGGCCGTTGTGCAGGCCACCTTCAAGCCCGAGTTCCTGAACCGCCTCGATGACGTGGTCCTCTTCGATGCCCTGTCCACCGAGGAACTCTCCCAGATCGTCGACCTGCAGGTGTCCCGGCTGGGCCGCAGGCTCGCCGCTCGCAGGCTCACGCTCGAAGTAACGCCGGCCGCGCGGGAGTGGCTGGCGGTCACGGGCTTCGACCCGATCTACGGGGCGCGCCCGCTGCGCCGGCTCATCCAGTCAGCTATCGGCGATCAGCTTGCCCGGGCGCTGCTCTCCGGCGACATCACCGACGGTGACCAGGTCGTCGTGGACCTGGACCCGGCGTCCGACAAGCTGACCGTCCGCGGCGGTCACCCTGCGTCCGCCGCGCCAGCCGACTCAGGACAGAGCGCCTAACCCGTCGAGCAGCAGATCGTAGCCGTCCTGGGGCAGGCCGAGATCATTGCGGACGCGGTACCGCAGGCGCAGCAGGAGCTGCAGCTCGGTCCGGTCACGGTCGGGCAGGTTCGGCACGCGCTCGGCTGCGGCTGCGGCTGCGGCTGCGGCTGCGGCTGCCATGGTGGCCGTACCCCTGCTGTCTGCACCGCCGACGCCCGCACCGGCCGGGGCGCCGAGGCACAGTTCCACCCCTGCGGTGGCCCAGCTAAGCGCACGCGGCAGATCCGAGCGTTCCACGAGTAGTTCCGCGACGAGGTCGCACACCCGGGGATCGCGCGGCTGCTCCGCTTCGAGCTGCCGGATCAGCGCCTCGGCCTCGGCCGGCTGTTCCATCAGGAACAGCGCGCGCGCCAGCGGCACCCGAGGATCGCTGAAGGCCGGCCCGCCGTCCGCGATCGCGCGCCGGAACGCGGCTGCGGCAGCCGCGGCGTCGTCCGCGAGCAGCCACTCCTCTCCGGCCCGCACAAATGCCTCTGCCCGGGGAAAGGCATCGGTCTGCGTGCCGGTAGCAGCCAGATCGGTCATCTGCTGCGCCGCCGCCCGATGGTCGCCGGTACATGTGGCATCGAACTCGATGGCATCGAACAAATCACGCGTCAGTAGAACCACACCAGGGGAACTACCCAGCCCGGATCCTGTTTCAACGCCATGAATGAACTCAGTCACGGAGAAACCCAGCTATCTGCGCGACCGCTCCAACGCGTCCCAGAACCCCCGGCGCAGCGCGTGCCGCACCTCATCGTGCAGCAGGGAGTCGATCGGCAGCGCCGAATCCTGGAGCAGCCTGGCCTCCAGGTCCGACGGCATGCGCGGTTTGCGGGCAAGGACCGCCTCCAGCCATAGCGCCGGTGCCTCGCGGGCGACCGACTGTCCGAACTCAAAGCCCTCCGAGTGCGCGGACTGAACCGCGTCCGCGAGCGAGACCGTCACGGGCTGCGGGACGGGAGCGAGCGGAGCGGCCGGCTGCGGCCCGCTGTAGGGCCCCTGCTGCGGCATGTACGCGGACACCCCGTTCGCGGTCTCATGCTGACCGGGTGGTGGTGCACCAGGGAACTGCCCAGGGGCCGACTGATCATGGGGCGCACCAGGATACGGGCCCGGCTGGTACGGGCGGGAAGCGCTATGGAGCCCCTGGCCTCCGGGGGCGCCCTGCCCCCCCGGAGCGCCCGGCCCGGGCATCGTCGGCCGTGGCCCGCCTGCTCCCTGGCCCATCGGCACGTCCTGTGCCGGGCGGAACTGGGCCGCCGTCGGAGCCGGGTACATCTGCTGGCCTCCGGTCGGGATGTTCTGCTCCTCGGCACGGGATTGAAGCCCGTGCGAGCCGCGGGACATCCCGGCCTGCGCGTGGACGCCCGGCTGGCCCGGCATGCCTTGCGGGGCCTGGATGCCTGGCTGGCCCGGCGCGGACGGCCCACGCTGCCCCGCTGCCCCCAGTTGGCCTGGTGCGCCGGACGGTCCCGGCATCCCTTGCTGACTGTGCTGACCCTGCGGGACGGCCAGCCCTGGCCCACCCGACGGACTTTGCGCAGATGGCAGACCGGGCATGGTGGACTGCCCCTGCGCCACTGGCGGGCTCTGCGGGATTTGCAGGCCCGGCTGGTTCTGCAGGCCCTGGTTCTGCAGGCCCTGGTTCTGCAGGCCCTGGTTCTGC
>DAIRVB010000156.1:0-8325 GCA_036803065.1 Streptosporangiaceae bacterium | reverse complement strand
CGCGTTCCCGAGACGAGGTCGAATTCGAGGTCGGTCCAGCCAGCAGCGGCCGACACCGCCTGGATGGCGGCCTCCGACAGCGGCGCCCGGCCGAGGTTGGTGTGCAGCAGCACGCCGGTCGCATTGATCACCGGGTGCAGCGACGCGGATCGGGCGGGCAGCGACGCCACGGCGGTATCGGCCACCGCCTCCGGGCTGATGTGACCCGCCCTGGCCTGCTGCTGGGCCTGGGCTACCGCGGCCTTCACCTGCGTCCGGCCCAGCCGGTCCGCCGCCGCGGTCAGCCGCGGGTCGGCCAGCACAGCGTCGGTACGCGGCACAAGGCGGCGTGCGTCCACGAGCGTGACCTTACCCGGCAACGTGGTCTGTCAGGGGAGTCCCCTCTGACAGACCACTGGTTCGTGCTTAACCGTCCCATCCCCGGGTAGCAGGAGCGCCGCAGGCTCCAATCCTCCGTCCACATAGGGGAGTGATCCAAATGGCCGGGATACTGCGAGTCCCCCGGAGCCGCGGTGCCCTCAGCGGTGTGCTGCTCATCCTGCTCGGCGCGTGGGGTGCGCTGATCCCCCTCGTCGGCCCTTACTTTCACTACGCCTACACCCCGGACACTGCCTGGTCCCTCACCTCGGGCCGGATCTGGCTGGAGATCGCACCGGGTGCCGCCGCCTTCATCGGCGGTCTCATCGTCCTCGTCAGCAGCCTCCGCCCGGTCGCCATGTTCGGCGCATGGCTCGCCGCGCTGGCCGGCGCGTGGTTCGCGGCCGGGATCACCCTGAGCGTGCTCTGGACCAAGGGTGGCGTGTCCGCCATCGGATCCCCTGTCGGCGGGACGGTTGCCCGGACCGCCGAGCAGATCGGCTTCTTCACCGGGCTGGGCGTGGTCATAGCGTTCCTCGCGGCGCTCGTCATTGGCCGCCTGTCGGTCGTGGGCGTCCGGGACGCCCGGCTCGCGGAGAGCCGTGACGCCCGGCATGCCGCGGGCCGCAGGGCCGACGAGGACGAAGCCCTTCCCGTTCGCGACACAGCCGTTCGCGACACAGCCGTTCGCGACACAGCCGCCACTGGTCACACGACCGTTGATGAGCCAGCCGCTGGTGACGAGGCCGCCGACCCGGTCGTCTATGACGCAACCGCTGGCCGCTCAGCCGCCGCTGAGCCAGTGGCGGCCGACGCGGCTGCCGAAGAGACCAGCGCCACGCGGGCCTAGGCCAGCCGCGCTACCAGCCCGGTTCCGGGGCGGCTTCAGAGATTGCGGAGGCCGGTCCCGGGGACTCGGGCGGGCGGCTCCGGAGACTTCCCGCGGGCGGCTCCGGAGACTCCCCGCGGGCGGCTCCGGAGACTTCCGGCGGGTGCCCATGGAGACTCGCGTGGGCGGACCTGGAGATTTCCGGCGGGTGACCTCCGGGGCCGCGGGAGGGATCTCGGCGGTTTCCGGGAGCCGACCTCGGACTTCTGCGGGTGCCCCCGGAGTGCACCGGGCTTGACATTCCGTCGCGGGGCGGGAATATGTGTCAGAAGCTGTTCAGTCCTGTCGCGAGGCGTGCACGAACATGTTGGATGTAGGTGGACGGGCGGTTCTCGCAACCTCACAGATCGAGGAGCTATGGACCGCAATCACACCATTCAGCCTGATACCTCTGGGCCAGCGCCGACTGCAGCCGAGGCTGGCGGGCCATCGCGGCGGCAGGTGCTGCGCGGAGCCGCGGCTGGCCTAGGCGCGGCGGCGCTCGTGCCCGTCCTCGGGATGGCCGGCAGCCCGGCCAGCGCCCAGGCCCGGGTGACCGCACGGGCCAGCGGAAGCAGATCCACCGACTTCGGCCAGGACTGGAAGTTCGTCCTCGTTAACCCTGAGGGGATCACCGACCCTACCGGGGCCTACTCGAACGCCCAGGATCCCGCTTTCGACGACTCGGGCTGGCGGACACTCGACGTGCCGCACGACTGGAGCATCGAGCTCACCCCCGTCCAGACGGCGAGCACGAGCAGCGGCACCGGATTCCTGCAGGGCGGCCTCGCCTGGTATCGCAAGCACTTCACGCTTCCGTCGTCGCTGGCGGGCCAGCGGATCTCGATCGAGTTCGACGGCGTCTACATGAACTCGAACGTCTACCTCAACGGGAAGCTGCTCGGTAACCACCCGTACGCGTACACGGGCTTCAGCTACGACATCACCGGCCAGGTGCACGCAGACGGGGTCACCCCCAACGTGCTCGCCGTCCAGGCGACGAACCAGCTGCCCAGCAGCAGGTGGTACTCCGGCAGCGGCATCTTCCGCAACGTCTACCTGGTGGCGACGAACCAGGTCCATCTGGCGCGGCACGGCACCTTCGTCACGACGCCAGGCCTGGAGGCCGCGATCGCGTCGGGACACGCGGCGGTTCAGGTCCAGACGGACGTCGCCAATGACGGCAGCTCGGCGGCCGCCGTGGACGTGGCCGTCACGGTCACGAATCCCGCCGGGAAGGTTGTCGCGCGCGGCCAGTCGTCGGTGAGCGTGCCCGCGGCGCAGACCCAGCGCACAGTCGTCACCGTTAACGTCGCCAAGCCGGAGCTCTGGTCCACCGACAGCCCCAGCCTGTACAAGCTGGAGACCGGCCTCTCCGTCGGCGGCACCGTGGTGGACAGCACCACGACGGAGTTCGGCATCAGGCACTACACCTTCGACCCGGCCGCCGGATTCTCGCTCAACGGCCAGCCCATGAAGATCTATGGCGTCGACCTGCACGCCACGGAAGGCGCGGTGGGCTCGGCGGTGCGCTATGACGCGATGGTTCAGCAGATGGAACTGATGAAAAGCATGGGCGCCAATGCGCTGCGCACCGCGCACAACCCGCCGGCCCTCGAACTAGTGCAGGTCTGCGAGCGGCTGGGCATCCTGATGATGGTCGAGGCGTTCGACTGCTGGCACACCGGGAAGGTGGCCTTCGACTACCACCTCTACTTCGACGCGTGGAGTGACTCCGACATCAAGGAGATGGTCAACGCGTCGAAGAACTCGCCGGCGGTGGTGCTGTGGTCCATCGGCAACGAGACTCCGGACACGGGGTCGTCGCGCGGCCCGGCGATCGCCCAGAAGCTGATCGCCGATATCCGGTCGATCGACACCACCCGTCCCATCGTCATGGGCTCGGATAAGTACCGCAGCGTGCCCCGCGCGGGGTCGCCGCAGGATCAGATCCTGCAGCAGCTGGACGGCCTGGGCGTCAACTACAACACGGCCACGTCCATGGACGGGCTGCACGCGCAGTACCCGGGCAAGTTCTTCTTCTGCTCGGAGACGTCGTCGGAGGAATCCACCCGCGGCGTGTACCAGGACCCGCAACTGCTCAATACCGGCGAGAACTACACGCCCGGCAAGCGGGCCACCTCGTCCTACGACAACAACCTGGCGTCCTGGACGATGAGCGGGGAGTACGAGCTGAAGAAGGACCGCGACCGGGAATTCTGGGCGGGCGGGTTCCTCTGGTCCGGCCAGGACTACATCGGTGAGCCGACGCCCTACGACGTCTTCCCGGTCAAGGCATCCTTCTTCGGCGCGATCGACACCGCAGGGTTCCCGAAGGATTTCTACCACCTGTTCAAAAGCCAGTGGACGACCCCTCCGATGGTGCACATCGTGCCAATGAACTGGACGGACTACGCACCCGGCCAGGATGTCGCCGTCTGGGTTTACGCCAACGTCGCCACTGTGGAACTGTTCCTCAACGGGAAGTCGCTCGGCATTAAATCGTTCGACCAGAAAGTCACCACCTTCGGGCGCAAGTACCTGGAGACGACCGAGCCCACCGGGGATGACTACAACTACCCGTCGGGCAGTTACACGAGCCCCAACGGCAGCACTGGCAAGCTCCACCTCACCTGGAGCGTGCCCTTCCAGCCCGGCCGTCTTACCGCGGTCGCGACGGCCGGCGGCCGCGTGGTCGCCCGGGACGAGCTCAACACCGCCGGGTCGCCGCGGGAGATTACCCTCACGCCGGACAAGCGAGTCATCACCGCCGACGGGAAGTCGCTGTCGTTCCTGTCCGTCGGGGTGGGGGACCACAGCGGCGTGCTGGTCCCGGACGCCAGCAACCTCATCCGGTTCGCCGTCACCGGACCGGGCACCCTCGCCGGGGTCGACAACGGCCAGCAGGAGAACGCGCAGAGCTACCAGGCGTCCTCCGTCCCCGCCTTCAACGGCAGGGCGCTGCTGATCGTCAAGTCCACCGCGCAGGCCGGCTCCATCAAGGTCACCGCGACCTCGCCCGGGCTGGCCTCGGCCAGCGCCAAGATCACCTCGGTGGCCAGCGACAGGTCCGCGGTCAGGCGCGCGGCGCCTGCCGCCCCGGCAGTCCTGCTGGCCAGCGCCGCGGCCACGTCGGCGCCGACCGCCGATGCCAGTTTCTCAGGCGCGCCGACTACGGTGCCCGCGGCCATGCTGGACGGCGACCTGACGACGGGATGGTCGAACTACTACAACAAGTCGGGCACCGCCAACCTGCACGCGGTGAGCGTGTCGCATGCCAGCGAATGGGTGTCGGTCGGCTGGGCCGCCCCCCAGGCGTTCAACTCGGTCCAGGCGTTCTTCACCATCAGCGCGACCCTCGCCCGGCCGGCTTCGATCGCGGTGTCGTTCTGGGACGGCCATGACTTCACCCCGGTGAAGAACCTGGCCATCGACTGGGCCACGGTGTCCGACCAGCCGACCACACTGACGTTCGACCCGGTCCACAGCGCGCAGGTCAGGCTCGACATGACAAGCCCAGCCCCCGGCACGGCAGCCGGGTTCCTGCAAATCGCCGAACTACACGTGCTCAGCAACGGGGTGGCCATCGTCTAGCTGACGTGTCCGCCGCCGCACAGCGTGCTGCCTGGCGAGCTAATATTCGTCGCGTGGACGCTCGGCCCGCCAGGGATCGCCTTGCTGTCTGGACCTACGATGACGACGGCGAGGAGATCCCGTGCGGCGACCCGTCCGTCACCGACGCAGAGCGGGCTGCCGCCGGCCGGGAAACGATCGCGGACCGCTGGCGGGCGCTGCTGCCAGCCAACCGGAGCCGCGCCGCCGCGGAGTACTCCGCTGGCGGGCTGGCCGACGGCCACGATGTGGCGCGGGTGTGGCGGCCGCGCGACCCGGCCGCGCTGCGCGCCCGCCTGGGCCAGGCACCGCTGGCGGCCTGGGCCGAAGATGACGTCCTGCACGTGCTGTGGCAGGGCCGCGCTGACGAGGTTCACCTGGGCGGCGGGGTGCACCCACGGCTGTGGCCAGTCGAGGGTTCCAATGATCTGTGGGAGGCGTCGCTGCGCATCCGCCGCCTGGACGAGGCCGTGATCACGATCATGGTGGCGCCCCGGCAGGCAGGCGAGGGCCTGGCCGGCCGGATATCGGACAGGCTGGCGTGGCGCGGCCAGCGGGCGCCCGCCGCCTTACCCGCCGCCGAGCGGTTGCACGGCACGATCGATGAGCACACCCTCGATAGCACCGCGCTCGGCGCGGCGCGCCCGTGGCCCGACCGGCGCGGCCAGGAATACCTGCCCGGCACCAGCCGGCCGCGCTTCAATGCTCATCTTCGCTTCGTCACTGACGAGGTCATGCCGTGGGCAGCCAGCCAGTCTGGCGTGGCCCGAGGGCCCTGGGTCGCGCTGCTCTTCCGGGCCGGGTCAGTCCGCGTAGAGCGCGTCGATGTCGTCGGCGTACTTGGCGTGCACGATGCGGCGCTTGAGCTTCAGCGTAGGCGTGAGTTCCTCGCTCTCCGCGGTCCACTCGACGGGCAGCAGCCGCCACCGCTTGACCTGCTGCACGCGGGCCAGCCGCTCGTTGGCTGCCGCCACCGCCTCCCCCACCGCGGCGAGAACGGTGGGGTCCCCGGCCAGTTCCGCGAGCGAACCTGCCTCGATGCCCCGGGCCTTCGCCCAGGTCGGCGCCACGTCGCCATCCAGCGTGAGCAGGGCCACCACGTAGGGCCGGCCGTCACCGAAGGCCAGCGCCTGGCCCACGAGGGGGTGCGCGACGAGCAGGTTCTCGATCGCGGCCGGCGGCACGTTCTCCCCGCCCGCGGTGATGATGAGCTCCTTCTTGCGGTCCACGACGGACAGGAAGCCGTCCTCATCCAGGCTGCCGATGTCGCCGGTGTGCAGCCAGCCCTCATCGTCGATCAGGTCGGCGGTCAGATCGGGCCGGTTCAGGTAGCCGGGGGTGAGCAGCGGGCCGCGGGCCAGGATTTCCCCGTCGTCCGCGATCCGCACTTCCATGCCCGGGAACGGGCGGCCGACTGTCCCGACCTTGAACTCCGACGGCGTATTGCTGGTGAACGCGCCCGTAGTCTCGGTCATCCCGTAGATGTCGAGGATCTTCATGCCGAGACCGGCGAAGAAAGCCGCGACGTCGGGCGGCAGCGGCGCGGCGGCGCTCGATACCGTGGCCGCCTCGCCGAGGCCGAGCAGGGACCGGATCGGGGCCAGCACCTGCTGGTCGGCCTGCTGGAATGCACTTTCCAGTTCGGCGGGCGTGGTCTGGCCGAACTGGCAGCTCTCCACGTACCTGCGCCCGACATCCATCGCCTGCGCCGTGGCTGCCCGCCTGCCCGGGTCCTGCTCCGCGGCGAGCAGGGCCTGGATGCCGGCCTGCACCTTCTCCCAGACCCTCGGCACGCCGAAGAACGCGGTCGGGCGTACCGCCCCGACCGCATTGATAAGCCGCGCCGTGTCCGGGCAGAAGTACACATGCCCGACCGTGGAGGTTGGCAGGTAGAAGCTGAACATGCGCTCGGCGATGTGAGCCAGTGGCAGGTAGGACACCCACCGGACGCGCGGCTCCAGAGTGTCCATCATCTCGGCTGCGCGGATTTCGTACAGCACATTGCGGTGGGTAAGCAGCACTCCCTTGGGGTTTCCGGTGGTGCCCGAGGTGTACAGCAGGGTGACCGGGTCATCTGGCTTGATGGCGTCCTGCCGCGCCGCCACCGCATGCCAGTCGGCCGCGTAGCGCTCGCTGCCCAGCCCAGCGAAGTCGTCCCACGAGATGTAGAGATCACCGGGCGGGCAGGCGGCGCTGTCCCGGACGATGATCTTGTTCAGGGCTGGCAGCCGGCCCAGGACCGGCTGCCAGCGGGCCAGTTCGGCCGCGCCGTCCAGCACCGCGATCCGCGCGCCGCAGTCGTCGGCGACGAAGCCGACCTGATCCGCGGCGAGCGTCGCGTAGAAGGTGACGGGCACGCCGCCGGCATGCACCGCGGCGAAGTCGGCCAGCACGTGCTCAGTCCGGTTCGGCATCATGAGGGCGACCCGCTCGCCAGGCTGCAGGCCCAGCGTGACGAAACCGGCCGCCAGCCGCAGGGCCTGCTCTCTCGCCTGCGCCCAGGTCAGGGTCAGCGCGGCGGCATCGTCCGCCGCGGAGAAGGCGGGCGCGTCGCCCGAGCGCTCCGCGGTTTCCCGCAGCTGATCGCAGAGCGTCCTGCCCTCGATGGCAGCCTCGATCTCCGCACGCTGCTGGAGTGTTGCCGTGGTCATGCGTACCTCCGCCCGGATCCGCACCGCCGGATCAACCCAGATTGGACTATCACAGCCTGAACCAACGCGGGCTGAAGTGAAACCGTTGGGACCCGCTAGATTCCAAGGCATGACGATAACCGCCGGCGTCCGGCTGACGCAGTTCGCGAGCGGCGGGGGCTGCGCGTGCAAGATTCCACCCGGCGAACTGGAAGAAATGGTTTCCCGGCTGCACGCCCGGCCCGGCCAGACCTTCGGCGCACGAGGCGATCTGCTCATCGGCCTTGACCACGGCGACGACGCGGCCGTGGTGCAGATCGACGGCGACCGGGCGGTCGTGGCCACCGCGGACTTCTTCGGCCCGGTCGTCGATGACGCATACACATTCGGCCGGATCGCCGGGACGAACGCGCTGTCCGACGTGTACGCAGTCGGCGGCGAGCCGCTGATAGCGCTGAACCTGCTGGGCTGGCCACGCGCCAAGCTCTCGGCCGAACTAGCGGGCGAAGTGCTGCGCGGTGGCCTCGACGCCGCCCACGAAGCGGGCTGCATGGTGGCGGGCGGCCACAGCATCGACGATCCGGAGCCGAAGTACGGCATGGCGGTGACCGGACTCGCGGATCCCAACGCGCTGCTCCGCATCAACGCAGGGCGGCCCGGGCTCCCGCTGAGCCTCACCAAGCCGATCGGGTCGGGGATGCTCAACTCACGGCACAAGGCAACCGGCGAGGTCTTCGAGCAAGCCGTCGCAGTCATGACCACCCTGAACGCAGCGGCCAGCCGGGCCGCGCTCGCTGGCGGCCTGCGCTGCGCCACCGACGTCACCGGTTTCGGCCTGCTCGGGCATCTATTCAAACT
>DAIRVB010000155.1:0-8344 GCA_036803065.1 Streptosporangiaceae bacterium | reverse complement strand
GACATAGAGGCAGCGCTCCTGGCCCTTGGTAATCACCAGTCCCCCGGCGAGTTCCTCGCGGTATTTGGCGGGCAGGAACAGCCGGCCCTTCTCGTCGAGGCGTGGCGTATGAGTGCCCAGGAACACCGGCACTCACCTCCCACTCCCCCGTACGCAGTCGCCGCCCGCTATGCTCTAGCCCCCACAGCGCACCACTGTACCCCACATTTCCCCACCGTCAACGCCCCACGAGCCCAGATCCGGCTTCCCGGCTGGAGAAATGCCAGTTCAGAGTGATGGAGCGAAGTGGGGTGCCCAGGGCCATACCCCGCGAGCACTGAACCTCTGACCTTTATCGCGCGTAAGCCATGGCAGGACGTACTGTCGGAACGGACCACCACGCCGACGGCCGGGGCACGCCGCGGCCGGCGACCAGGGATGCGCCACGCGAGCTAGGAGGACAGGTGTCCTTGGACATGGAGCAGGGCGCCGAGCGCACACTCGACGACCTGGTACAGGTCGGCCACAGCGTCGGCCGGGCCATCGAGTCCGTGATCGAGGGAAAGTCAGGCGCCGTCCGGCTGGCCCTGACCGTCCTGCTGGCTGAGGGACATGTGCTGATCGAGGACGTTCCGGGCGTGGGCAAGACCATGCTGGCCAAGGCACTGGCCCGGTCCACGGACTGCTCCGTTCAGCGCATCCAGTTCACGCCAGACCTGCTGCCGAGCGACATCACCGGCGTCAGCGCCTACCACCAGGAGCGCAGGGACTTCGAGTTCAAGCCCGGGCCGGTATTCGCGAACATCGTGGTCGGCGACGAGATCAACAGGGCGTCGCCGAAGACCCAGTCCGCACTGCTGGAATGCATGGAGGAGCGGCAGGTGACCGTGGACGGCACCACCTATCCGCTGGAACGGCCGTTCATGGTCATCGCGACCCAGAACCCGGTGGAGATGGAGGGCACCTATCCGCTCCCCGAGGCCCAGCGGGACCGCTTCACCGCGCGCATTTCTATGGGGTATCCCAGCCCCGAGGCGGAACTGGCGATGCTGGACATCCACGGCTCATCCTCGCCGCTGGACACCCTGAAACCAGTGGCCACCGCCAGGGATGTGCGCGAGCTGATCTCGGCCGTCCGCCGGGTGCACGTGGCCGAGGCCCTGAAGCAGTACGTCATCGCCCTGGTCGGCGCGACCCGGTCGGCGCCGGACCTGCGGCTGGGCGCATCCCCGCGCGCCGCCCTGCACCTGCTGCGGGCCAGCCGGGCGCGCGCCGCGCTCGACGGCCGCGACTTCGTCATCCCCGACGATGTGCAGGGGCTGGCTGGCCCGGTCCTCGCGCACCGACTGCTGCCCACCGCCGAGGCCATGGTCGAGCGGCAGTTTCCCGAGCGAGTGCTGGCAGCGATCGTCGAGCGGGTGCCGCTGCCCCGGCTGCGGTGAGCACCGCGGGCCGCGGCGGCGGGGCACGGGGAAACGCCGCCGGAATGCGGGCGCTGCTCGGCGGATTCACGACACGCGGCAAGTCATTTCTCGCGGCCGGCCTTACGGTCGGGGTAATCGGGCTCAGCCTCGGCGAACGCGCCCTGCTCAGCGTCGGGATGGTGCTCGTGGTGCTACCGCTGTTCGCGGCCCTGGCCACCGGCCGGACCCGCTACCGGATCCGCTGCCTCCGCACCATCACTCCGTCGCGCGTACCCGCCGGGCAGCATGCCACCGTCTCGCTCCGCCTGGAGAACATCTCCCGGCTGCCGACCGGGCTGCTGCTCGCCGAAGACACCGTTCCCTACCCGCTGGGTACCCGGCCCCGGTTCGTGCTTGAGCGTATTGAGCAGGGCGGTGCCCGCGAGCTCGGGTACCCCATCGAATCCGGCACCCGGGGCCACTTCACCATCGGCCCACTCCGGGTGCGGGTAGCGGATGCCTTCGGGCTGGTGGAGCTCAGCTACTCGTTCGCCGAGCACAGCAGCCTGGTCGTTACCCCGGCGATCACGCCACTGCCGCGGGCCACCCTCGCTGGGAGTTGGCACGGCGAGGGCAGCGGCCGGACCCGTACCGCGTCCACCGCCGGGGAGGACGACGTGGTGCCGCGCGCCTACCGGGACGGCGATGAGCTGCGCAAGGTGCACTGGCGGTCCACCGCCCGCCGCGGCGAGCTCATGGTGCGGCGGGAGGAGCAGCGCTGGCGCAATCGCGCCGTGCTGCTCCTGGACACACGGGCCCGCGCGCACGCCGGGACCGGGGCCGGCTCGTCGTTCGAGTACGCGGTCAGCGCAGCGGCCTCGATAGGCGTGCACCTGGCCAGGGCCGGGCTCGAGGGCCAGCTGGCCACCGATCAGGGGGCAGTCGGCGCGCACGGCACATTCGAGGATGTCCTGCTGGATTCGCTGGCGGTCATCAAAACCTCCCGCGGGACCGAGCTCACCAACGGGTTGGACGGGATCCATGGCGCGGCAGGCTCCTGGTCGCCGTGGCGGGCCGGCTCACTCCAGCCCAGGCCCGCAAGCTCGCCGCGAGCCGCCGCGACGTGGGGACCGCGATGGCATTGCTGCTCGCGGTCCCTAGCTGGGCTGCCGCCGCTGCCGATGACGGGATGCCGGATGAGACCGACGGCGCTGCCGCAATCCTGCGGGCGGCCGGCTGGCGTGCGGTCACGGTCAGCGCCGAAACGCCGCTCAGCGTTGCCTGGGAACAGCTGCATCACGCCGCCGACCTGCCAGCCGGCGGTCCTGGGGGCCGATTCCCGGCCGGGGCACCGCAATGAACCACCGGTTGACGGTGACCGCGGCCATCGCCACCGCCCTGGCGTCAATCTCCCTGTACCCGCTGCTCTCAGGTAGCCGGTGGTTCTGGACGGGCGCCGGAGCGGCCGCCATGGTCGGCGCGGTCGGCGCGCTCACCCAGCGGCGTGCACTGCCTGCCCTGGTCGCCGCCATCGCGTCGCTGGCCGGGCTGCTGCTCTACCTGACCATCGTGTTCGCCGGTCCCGAGGCGCTGGCCCGGGTGGTGCCCACTGGAGCATCCCTGCGCCACCTCTGGTGGCTCGCCCGGCAGGGGATGGCCGAGTCGGCAAAATACCCGCCGCCTGCGCCGGACCGCCATGGGCTCATGCTGCTGGCCGTGGCCGGTATCGGGATCGTCGCCGCGGCGGTCGACCTGCTCGCGGTGCGGCTGCGCAGACCAGCGACTGCCGGGCTGCCGTTGCTGGTGCTCTTCTGCGTACCGCTGACCACGAGCAACCACCAGGGTTCCTTCGGCGCCGCGGCGGCGTTCTGCCTGGGCATGATCGGATACCTCGCCCTGCTCGCCGCGGACGGCAGGGAACGGCTCCGCGTCTGGGGGCGGCTGGTCAGCCTGTGGCAAAACGGGCAGGACGGGCCGGGCCGGCGGGACGATAGGGACTACACGACCCGGCAAAGCGGTGGCCCGAACACCAAGGAACTGGCGGCATCAGGCCGGCGCATCGGGCTCGCTTCGGTGGCGCTGGCGCTCTGCGTGCCGCTGCTGGTGCCGGGCTTGCGGGATCACAAGCTCTTCGGCGGGAGCGAGACCGGGCTCGGCGGGGGCAGCGGATCGGCCGTTTCGCTGCCCAATCCCCTCGCGCAGATGAACAGTGATCTGCACCGGAGCGTCCCGGCGAACATCCTGGTGATGCGCACTAGCGCGGTAGACCCGGAGTACCTGCAGGTCTACGTGCTCAGCACGCTCACCAGCACCACCTGGACCCTGGCGCCGTCGCAGGTCGCCCCGCTGCGCGGCGGAAGGCTGCCCGCGCCTCCGGGGGAAAGCCGGAGCACGGCGACCACGACACAGCGGACGAGGATCACCCTGGCCAGCGGCTTGTCCGGCAGCCAGTCCGCCGGAAATTTCCTGCCCACGCCCTATCCGGCGCAGACAGTCAGCGTCGGCGGAGACTGGCTGACCGACAAGCGCACGCTCATGACGTACTCCCCGAGCACCAGCCTGTCAGGCCTCAGCTACTCGGTGACGAGCAAGGAGCCGGCCCCCACCGAGCAGCAACTCCAGCGGTCCCTGGCGCCTCCGGCCGACATAGCCAGCGCCGACCTCTTCGTCCCGGCGACCTTCGCCCCGCTTGCCGCGCTAGCCAGGCAGATCACCCAGGGGCGGGCCTCCAGTTACGGCCGGGCCGTCGCGCTGCAGCGCTGGTTCACCACCGGGCACAGGTTCACCTACAGCCTGGACGTCGGCCAGTTGAACAGCTCAGCCGCCCTGATCCAGTTCCTGACCAAGACCAGGCGCGGCTACTGCCAGCAGTTCGCGTTCGCGATGGCCGTACTGGCCCGGCTGGTGGGCATTCCGTCCCGGGTGGCCGTGGGCTACACCCCCGGCACATACCTCGGGAAAGGCCGCTGGCAGGTCAAGACAGGCGACGCACACGCCTGGCCGGAACTGTACTTCCAGGGCGCTGGCTGGCTGCGCTTCGAGCCGACCCCGGCCGGATCGGGGGGCCAGGACACGGCGTTCCTGCCCTCGTACACGTTCCCGCTGCTGCCGGCCAACCCGGTCTCGCCGGCGTCCGGCCCGACGTCGGCCGCGGGCGTGCCCAGTTCGAATGGGTCACAGCCGGGTGGGGCACGGGGCGCCAAGATCCAGGACCTGGGCGGTGGATCTCTCACAGGTCACAAACATGGCGGTAGTGCGGTACCGGTCGGCCTGCTGATCGCCGCGGTACTCGGGCTGGTGCTGGTCGCGCCGCGGTCGGCCCGGTACCTCATCCGCCGCCGGCGGTGGCTCAGCGCGGCCGATGACTCCAGGCGGGCCCACGCGGCGTGGCACGAACTGCTCGACGACCTCGCCGATCACCGTATCGCCAGCCCGGCCAGCGAGTCACCACGGGCACTCGCCGCCCGCGTGGCCGCGACGTTTCGGCTGGCGCCCGCGGAGAACGAGGCCCTGCTGCGGATCGCGCGCGCTGAAGAACGGGCGAACTACGCCATGGGACCCGCGGCCTCCGGCACGCTGCGGGCCGACGTGACACTCGTGCGGCGGGCGGTGTCGCGGATGTCCGGCCGGGCTGCACGCTGGTATGCGTGGCTGCTGCCCGCCTCGACGATCGCCCCCGCGGGCGCGGCCCTCCAGCAGACACTGGACGTGTTCGGCTGGATGGACCGGATCACGGTGCGGCGACGGGCCTAGGGCGTGTGACGGCCAAGATCCACGAGACACGCCCTAGCGGCCACCCTCTTGACGGCGGCGCCACCGCTCCTCCAGGCGCTCCATGAACCGCGGACCGGACGGGCGGGCACCGCGGCGCTCCCGCACCGGGCCGCTGCGGGATGCTGCCACCCCGGTGACGTGCCGCCAGCTCGTAAGTGCCCACATCGAACAGGCCAGCATCACCACGAAGCCGGCCACTCCGATCCAGGTGTACTTGGACACCACACCAGCCATGAGCAAGCCGACGCCGAGCACGAACCCGATCGCGGCCTCGACCACCCGGCGCTTGTAGTGCACACGTGGATCCCTGGCGCGCACTGTCTGCGCGAACTTCGGATCCTCGGCATAGAGCGCACGCTCGATCTGGTCGAGCTGACGCTGCTCGTGCTCAGAGAGCGGCACGGCGCCTCCCAAAAACCTCGCGCGCGGGGACGGGTGCGATGACTTCCATCTCACGGTCCTGGTTCATTCCCAGAATACGAGTGTGGCCACGCCTGGTGGAAGGGTAGCGGAAAGGTAAAGGGCCGCTAGGCCAAAGCAGGAGACCCGGACACACCCAGTACCGCCGACGCACCGCAGCCCAAATCGCCAGCGTCGCCATCAAACGCTGATTCGAATTAAATCTTTCACGGGCAACTATATCAGGCTCATGTCAACCGCTAGGCCTCAGGTAGCCGCTGTGCTCTGGCCTCCGCTACGCCCTGGGGGAACTTCTTCATTCTCTCAGAAGAGAGTTGCCGGACGAACCGAATCCGTGCCGAAACGCCCCGCGATGCGGTCCAGGGCCCGTTCGGCGTCACGCCAGCCCGTGCCTCGCTCTCCGAACGACAGCTGGGTGGCCGCCTGCGAGACGGGGACCAGCCCCGTCGCCCTGACCCCCACCAGGCGAAGCCTGGCGCCCGAGTCGAGGCCAGACGCCGTGTAGAGGGCGCACGCGGTGGCGTAGATCTTCCGCGCCACGTCGGTCGGCTCGGGCAGGGTACGCGACCTGGTGATCGTGGTGAAATTGGCCAGCCGCAGCTTCACCACCACCGTCCTGGCCATGGACCCGGCCGAGCGCAGGCCACGTGCGGTGCGGCCGGACAGCCGGAGCAGCTCCCGGCGGATCAGCTCCGGGTCGTCAACATCGCTGGGGAACGTCTCCTCAGCTCCGATGCTCTTCTCCAGGACGCTGCTCGTCACCGGGCGCTCGTCACGCCCCCAGGCCAGGGCGGCCAGGTGCGAACCCGCAGCCGTGCCTAGCTCACGCTGGAGCGTGCCTGCTGGGATGTGCGCGATGTCGGCCACCGTGCGCAGGCCGAGGCCGGCCAGGATCTGCCCGGTCCGCTCCCCCACCCCCCACAGCGCCGCCACCGGCAGCGGGTGCAGGAAATCGAGCACGCCGTCCGCGCGGACCACGAGAAGCCCGTCCGGCTTGCATCGGGCCGAGGCGAGCTTGGCGACGAACTTGCAGCTGGCCACGCCGACGGAGCAGCTGATGCCCTGCTGATCCCGGATGCTGGCCCTGATCAGCTCGGCAATCCTGGCCGGCGGCCCGAGCCGCCGGATGGCACCCGAGACGTCGAGGAAGGCCTCGTCGAGGGCGAGCGGCTCCACCTCCGGGGTCACCGACCGGAATACCGCCATGACTTCCCTGGACACCGCCGCGTAGAGGGCATGCCGGGGGCCGATGAACACAGCCTGCGGGCACAGCCGCCTGGCCCGCGTCACCGGCATCGCCGATCTGACACCGAAGGCCCGCGCCTCGTAGGACGCCGAGAGCACCACGCCACGGTTCCCGGTGGCACCCACGATCACCGGCAATCCGGCGAGCTCCGGCCGGTCACGGATCTCGACGCTCGCATAGAAGGCGTCCATGTCGGCATGCAGGATGTGGCAGCCCGCATCGTCCCTGACGTCACGGCCCGGCTGATCCCCCCGGGAACGGTCCTGCGCGGTGCCGCCTGCGTGGCTCATCGGTACCCGAGAACGTGGAATTGAGTGGCGAGGTCGTGGAAGGCTGGATGCGCCGACGCGGCCCGCTCGAGCGCCAGCAGTGCCTCCGCCGCACCCGGATCGGCATCCGCGAAGATGCCGGGTACGAGATCGGCGAAGACGCGAACACCGTGCGCGGCCCCGGGACGCAAGCCCGCTGCCTCGATCAGCCCCACCACCGCGGCCAGGGTGAACCGCCGCGGGTGGCCGGCGGTATGCTCGTCAGCGGCCCCGTCCAGGCTGTCCGGCGGCCCTGCGGCCGGCACACTCCCGGCCTGCCCGGTGCTTATCCCGCCGAGCAGCCGGGTGGCCTCCTCGAACCTGCCCGCGAGCGCACGGTGAACCACGGCCGCAACGGCACTGGCAGCGAGAACGCTCACCGCGCCACCGGGCCGCAGTACGCGGGAGATCGCCGCCATCGCTGCGGCCGGGGCGTCCACGTACTCAAGCACGCTGTGACACAGAATCAGGTCGGCGCCCTGCTCGCCGATCACCCCCGGCAGATCGGCGACATCGCCCTGGATGGCCCGGAGCGGCACTGCCATCTCGGCGGCCCGGCGCTGTGCGGCGGCGAGCGAGTCCGGGCTCGGGTCGATGACGGTTACCGTGTGCCCCAAGCCAGCCAGCGGCACTGCGAAGCCGCCCGTCCCGCCCCCGGCATCCACGATGTCGAGCCGGGCACGCCCGGTCTCGGCCACCAGCCCGGAGATCACCGCCCGCAGCACGTCCCGCACCACGGCGGTACGCGGATCGTCGTCCTTCCAGCGCCGGACCGGCCGCCCATCCTGGCCGCCTGGCGCGCCCTTGATCGGCCGCCCGAACTGGGCGCCCGGTGCGCCTCCGCCACGACGATCACCGGCCATGGCCGCCCTCCTCGTCACGCCCTCCGCTGACGACGCTCTCTGCAGATGACGCTCTCTGCAGATGACGCTCCCAGCTAATGACGCCCTCTTCTGATCGCGCCCTCGCAGTCCCAATGTAGTGCCGGCCACGGACAATTCCGGTGACCTGCAGGGTTGACGGCCGGGGGGCGGCCGGCCGCGGTGCCCTGTCTGACCAAATCCTTAGAACATTCTGACAATGGCAGGGATATCCGTGCCGAACCCTGCCGTCGGCCGGGCGCAGCGCTACGCTTTGCCCATGGCCGAGGACCTGGAACTCCCCAGGCCGCTGCGATTGCTTCTCACAGCGGGCTGGAACCTGAGCGAGTCCGT
>DAIRVB010000154.1:0-8360 GCA_036803065.1 Streptosporangiaceae bacterium | reverse complement strand
GCCGGGCCCGGCTCGGCCCAGGAGACAGCGTCGCGGTGTTCGGGCCGGGGCTGCTGGGGCTGCTTATGCTGCAGGTCGCACGGGCCGCAGGGGCAAGCACGGTAATCATGGTCGGCCGGGGCAAGCGGCTGGCAGTGGCACGGGAACTCGGCAGCACCGGCATCGTCGATTACGAGGAGACCGACCCCGTCGCCGGGGTCCGGGCCGCGACCGGCGGCCGCGGGGCGGACTGCGTGTTCGATTGCTCAGGCAACACCTCAGTCATCCCCCAGGCGCTCCGCTCGGTCCGGCGCGGCGGTTCCGTGGCCCTGCTCGGCCTGGCCGGCGGGGCCACGGCGGAACTTCCCGTCGATCTGGTGACCCTCGACGAGCTGAATGTTCTCGGGGTACGGTCAAGTCCCAATGCCTATCCGGCCATGATCGCCCTACTAGCCTCGGGCGCGATCCGCACCGAGCCCCTCACCACAGACCTCTACCCTCTTGCCGACGTCGCCGCGGCCTTCGACGCGCTCGCGCGGCGTGAGGCCATCCGCCCGATCATCACCATGTAGCCCGGCCATCGCCGGGTAACAGGCACGCCCGTGCGCCCGCCCCGCGCAGCAAGGAGACGAAGGAGGCCTTATGCCAGTTGTCCGCACCGTTGACACACTTCCGGCCCGGCGGGCGGCAGGCTGGATCGAATGGGACTGGGCCGGCCCGGATACCTTCGGCGCACCCGTCCCGATGACGGCCCGCAGGATGGTCCTCGGCCCGGGCGCGGGCAGGCCCGAGATCCCGCTAGGGTCGCGGGAGGCCATGGTGTACGTGGCGTCGGGATCAGGCACGGCCGAGGCGGCCGGTGAGGTGTTCACGCTGAGCCACGAATCCGTGCTGTGGCTGGCCGGCACTGACGCCGTCACGCTGCGGGCCGACGAGGCCGGGCTGGATGCCCTGATCGCGGAGTCCACCGGCCCGGACGCGCCCGGGGGACCCGCCTTGGCGAAGGTTTTCGCGGCCGGGGAGCTTCCGCATCTGGTCTCCACCCGGGACACCCGCGACCGGCTCGACCTGGTGACCGATGACGTACCGGTCGGCGCGCGGCGGATCCGGGCTGACCGGATCATTTACCACCCCGGCGACACCGCCGCCGCCCACCATCACACCGACTGTCACCACGTGTTCTGCGTGCTGGGCGGATCGGGGCTGCTGCGCACTGGCCAGCAGGCGGCGCGGCTGGACGCAGGAATGAGTGCCCTGGTGGGCCCGGGTGAGGTCCACTGGTTCGAGAACGACACCAGCGCGGACTTCTCATTCGTGGAGTTCTGGGCACCTCCGCCGACCGAGACGGTCTGGACGGTGGCGGGGGACCGCTGTACCTGGTCCCCGGCTCACTGATCCGGACAGTGCTCTGGCCGCACGGGAGCCGGCCTGACGGGCGGCGGAACCCTTGACGCGGAGGACATCTATGGACTACATGAAGGCGGAAGCCAAGCAGGCGGCCCGCGAGCAGGTCAGTGGCCTCTGGGCGGCGGTCACCACGCCGTTCGATGCCACCGGTGCGGTGGACTACGACGCTCTCCTGCGTGATCTCGACCGGCTCACCGGCGACCTGCAAGTGGACGGGGTCTTCTGCACCGGCGTGATGAGCGAGTTCTGGTCCCTGACCGGAACTGAGCGACGGCGCCTCGTCGAGGTCATCGTGGACGAGACCCGGGGGAAATGCCCGGTGCTGGCCCACACCGGCCATCACTCGGCGGGGCAGGCCATCGAGTTGACCAAGCACGCCCAGAAGGTGGGCGCGGACTTCGTCGCGCTGATCAATCCCTACTACCCGTCAGCCTCGGATGAGGGCCTTTTCCGGTGGTTCGAGCAGGTGTGCCGGAACGTGGACATCGGGGTGTGGCTGTTCGACACCGCCTATTCGGGCGTGTCGCTCTCCCTGGACCTCATCGAGCGCCTGGCGGACCTTGAAAACGTGTGCGGGATCAAGGTAGGCCGGGACCACGCCACGTACCTGGAGGTACTGCGCCGGGTGGGGGACAGGATCCTCGTCTGCGAGCCGAACGAGGGAACCTGGCTGGAGAACATGCGCGACCACGGCCAGCGCGCCTTCATGTCATCGGCGGCGCCTTACCTGTATCAGACACCGGGCCGGCGGCCGATGCGCGAGTACACGGGACTGGCGCTCGGCGGTGATTTCGCCGGGGCCGCGAAGCTCGCCGCCACGCTTGACCCGATGCGGGCCGTGGCGGCCAAGTGGCTGCATGGCAAGGCACGGCTGGCGGACTCACTCGCCTCCATCAAGGCCTGGGCCGGCCTGGTCGGCATGTCAGGCGGCCCGGTCAGGGCGCCGCTCATCTCGCACACCCCGGCCGAGCAGGCGGACCTGGCCGCCGACCTGGCCGCTGTCGGCCTGCTGAATACCGACGCCTTACCGGTACGGGCCGGCCTGAACGGTCACGGGCTGGCCAGCCGCTGACGGGCCAGCTGCGGACTGCCCGGTGCTGTCATGACTTCCGCCGGGTCGTGGCCGAGATCGTGCAGCAGCACGGTAGCCGCGTTACGCCCCGGTGCACCAGTAATGGACCCACCCGGGTGGGTGCTCCCGCCGGTCTGGTAGAGGCCGGGGATCGGCATCCGGTGCGACGCCCAGCCAGGCACCGGCCGCAGCGGGCCACTGAACGCCGGGCTGCGGCTTCCCCCATGGAACGCACCGTGGATCATGTGCGGGTTCAGCTGCTCGATGTCGGCGGGGGACTTGACCAGGTGAGCGAGGATCTTCTCGTCCGTGAATCCCGGCGCGAACCGGCGCAGGCACTCCAGCTGACGCCGGGCGTGCTGCTCCTTCACAGTCTCCCAGTCCGGCATGCCGTCCGGAAGCCGGTACACCTGCGGGCTCAGCACCTTCACCGTGTGCATCCCGGCCGGGGCGCGTCCCGGGTCCGCGAGCGTCGGCGTGGCCACCAGCAGCCACGGTGAGTCGGAAATGAACCGGCCGGCCCGCAAGTCCGAGCCGAGCTGGATCATGTCCTCCGGCCAGCCGGCGAACCCGGCCGATACGGCGGTGCGCGGCCCGTCGGCGGTCTCGAACTCCGGGGGCGCGGTCGTGGCGTAGTAGGCCGCGAACCCAGGCACTCCCACGTCGTAGGTGTCCACGCCGTAGTGGAATTCCGCCGGCCAGGAATCTGCTGGCGCCATGTCCCGCAGGTGCTTGATGTGGATCGTCGAGACCACGGCCGTGCTCGCCAGGTACTGCTCCCCGTCGTCGGTCTCGACGCCGGCGCAGCGGCCGCCGGACAGCAGCAGCCTGGTCACCCGTCGGTCACAGAGCACGCGACCGCCATGGTCGGCCAGGTAGCCGGTCAGCGCGCCGGTCAGCGCCGCTGAGCCGCCAACCGGGATGGACCAACTGCGCTGCTGCCGTCCGAAGACCTGTGCGTACGGCAGCACGCCCGAGCCTGGCTCGTCCACCAGCTGGAAGACCTGGAACGACATCCAGAGCAGGAAGGCCTGAATGTGCCGGCTGGTGAACTCGCTGCGGACCACGTCCACCGCGCTCATCTGACGCCGCCGGGCCCAGATCCGGCCTTTCGGATGGTCGGCGAGCATCTGGTTCAGAGAGGGGCCGAACCCCACCGGGGTGAACTGCGCCCGGCTGAATACCGTCTTAACCTCGTCGTACTCATCCAGCAGGCGCAGGTAGGCGGTCGCGTCGGCGCGGGAGAAGCGCGCCACCTCGGCCGCGGTCCGCTCCCGGTCCAGCCACATGGTGAACTGCTCACCGTCCGGAAACGCCACGTGCTCCACCGGGTCTGGCTCGACATAGCGGAGCCCGTAGTCGGCCAGCAGGCCCAGCTCGTCATGCAGCAGGGCCGGGTTGACCCGGATCATGGTGTGGCCGGTGGCGCAGGTGTCGATGCCGAAGCCGGGCAGCAGCAGTTCCTCGGTGGCCGCGCCGCCGCCGGGAATGTGCCGTGCATCCAGGACCAGGCAGCGGTATCCCGCCTTGGCCAGGTAGCAGGCGGTAAGCAGGCTGTTGTGCCCGGCCCCCGCCACCACGATGTCCGCGTTCTCGGCCATGCATCGCCTCACTCGCTCGTCGCTATGCAAACCATTGCATCTCGGGCGACCTGGGGCAAGGTGGTCTCCGGATCAGCCGTCTCCGGCCGCGGCCAGGGCGCGCAGCTCGGGCCCGCCCAGCCGGTGCACCGACCATTCGTCCATGGGGACTGCGCCCAGCGACGCGTAGAAGCCGAGCGCGGGGGCGTTCCAGTTCAGTACGGCCCACTCCAGCCGCGGATACCCGCGCTGGACGCAGATCCGGGCCAGTCCGGCCAGCAGCGCCCGGCCGTGGCCGCCGCCGCGCATGTCGGGCCGGACATACAGATCCTCAAGGTAGATCCCGTGCTTGCCTTCCCAGGTCGAGAAGCTCAGGAACCAGAGCGCGAACCCGACGACCTCGCCGTCATGCTCGGCCACGTGCGCGAACACAGCCGGCGGGTCCGCCGTCAGCGACTTGAGCAGGTCGTCCTCGGTCGCGCTGACGTGATGCAGCGCCCTCTCGTATTCGGCAAGGTCGCGGACGAGGTGGTAGATCGCGGGCACATCGCCGGCCCGGGCCGGCCGAATCAACGGCTCACGCCGGCGCCTACCGGGAGAGCGGCGCCAGCACCGCCCTGGCCTTCCGCGGTGTACCGGTCACCCGTACCCGTACCTGGCCGGCCAGGGCCATTCTGGCCAGGGCCGTTCTGGTCAGGGCCGTTCTGGTCAGGGCCGTTCTGGTCAGGGCCGTTCTGGTTAGGGCCACGCTGATCCGAGCCACGCTGATCCGAGCCACGCTGATCAGGGCCACGCTGATCAGGGCCACGCTGATCAGGGCCACGCTGATCCGAGCCACGCTGATCCGAGCCACGCTGATCAGGGCCGGGGGTGACAGGGATCCGGTAGCGGAGCCGGAACCGGTCGGCGGCGACGAGGATCTCGCCGACCTCGACGGTCCGCGGCCCAGCCCGGTGCGCCCGCTCGATGAGCAGCACCGGGGCACCTGCCGGTATGTCCAGGGCAGCGGCCTCCGCCGACAGCGATGGCCGCACTGAGATGTCCTCCACCACCTGGTCCACGTAGACGCCGATGACCTTCATCCGCTCGATCACTCCCCGCCCGGCGAATGGGCCCTGCTCAGGGAAGGGGACCGGGGTATGCGCGGTGAGTTCCGCGGGCTCGTAACTGGTGACCATCTGGACCGGGGTGCCGTCCGCGCAGAGCAGGTACCTGGTCCGGGTCACCTGGGCATCGCCAGGCTCCACCCTGAGCAGCCGCGCGATGTGCGGTTGCGCGGCAACGCGCTCGGACTGATGCTCCCAGGACAGCCGGGGCGAGTGCGCCTCACCGTCCGCCGGGCCGCGGTCCGCAGTGCCGCCGCCTGCGGCCCGTTGCGGATCCTCGAGCCCGAACGGTGACCCGGGAAAGTGCAGCCGGTCATGCTCAAGGTGAGAGGCAGCGGGCACCCTCCGGACATACGAACCCGAGCCGGCCCTCGCCTCGATGAGCCCCTCGGTCGCCAGGACCTGCAGGGCGTGCTTGGCCGCGGTCTCCCCGACGCCGTACCGGGCGATGATCCCGTTCCTTGATGGCACCCTGGCGCCGGGCGCGAGGACACCCCCGCGGATCTGCTCCCGCAGGTCCTCAAGAACACGCAGGTAAACGGGATCGGTAGAGGCAGCCATGGCGCTCGATCCTCCTGACGTGACGCCGCGACGGCAGTCACGAGTCCAGCAGGCCAGTCGCCATTGTTGCCGAACCGCCAGGCAAGCTGTCTCCCAATGGACATGTTGTGACCATAGCTTTGCCCGGTGTGATGGGGGAGTTACTGTGGTAGGTCGTTCAAGCATTGTGTGAGATTTTTGACCGGGGACAGGTCCCAGCGGCGGGTGCCTTACTTCTTCCTGGCGAAGATGAGGCCGTCGCCGATCGAGAGCATCGCGAGTTCCACCCGGTCGTCGGCCAGCACATGGGTGTTGAAATCCCTGATCGCGCGGGCATCGGCGTCGTCAGGGGCGGGGTCGAAGATCCTGGCGTGCAGGAGCGTGTTGTCCACCAGGATGATCCCGCCGCTTCGGATGCGCGGGACGATCTCGTCCCAGTAGCCGGCATAGCCGGTCTTGTCCGCGTCGATGAACGCGAGGTCGAATGCCGCCTGGGGGGGCAGGGCGCGCAGCGTGTCCAGCGCCGGGCCCAGCCGCAGTTCGATTCGGTCGGCGAGGCCGGCCTTCTCCCAGTAGGCCGCCGCCAGCGCGGTCCAGTCCGCATTGATATCGCAGCAGATCAGCCGCCCTCCCTCAGCCATGCCGCGGGCCAGGCAGATCGAGGAATACCCGGTGAAGGTGCCGACCTCAATCGCCTGGCGCGCGCCGATCAGACGGCTCAGCAGGGTCATGAACGTGCCTTGCTCCGGGCCGATCTGCAGGATCACGCGGTCGGGGAAACGCCGCGCCGTCTCCTCGGTCAGGTCCCGCAGCAGTGCGTCCGGCGGGCTGCTGTGCGCGACGACGTACTCATGGATTCGGGGGCTGACATGCTCGGTTCCAGAGGCCACGCGTCGAGGCTACCGGTGCGCCCGGCTGGCTCTGCAGCCGACCCGTTGTGGACCTGGCTGTGGATGAACCGGTGGACAGGCGCGTTGCGCGGGGGATAACGGCCGGTGCTTTGTGGATGACTTGTGGATGACCAAAAAATCTTGAAAATGCTGGCCGAAACCTCTTGTGCCGCAGCGGGCCCGGGCAGTAAAAATGTTCTCACCACCGAAAACGATGACCCACCCGGGGGCGACCCCGGAGGCGGAAGATCCGGGAAACCGGGTCCTCCTGCCGGGGAATCTGCGACCGGTGATAGGTCGGACAGCGTGCGGCGCCGAGCAATCGGCGGCAAGTGCTGCGAGACCACGTAAGGCCCCTCGATCTCATACATCGAGGGGCCTTACGGCTATTCTGCCCGTCTCTTGACGGCCTGCAACGTGTACGTGCAGGGAAGCCGCCACGGCCGGTCGGCCAGCCGCCACTCGCCACCCTCCAGGCGTTCCATCTGGCCCGGCAGGGCCGCCCAGGGCGCGCTGTCATGCTCGGCCAGGCCGGTCAGGTCCATCCCGGCGCCGGTGATGGCGGTCACGATCTCGCCCAGGCCGTGGTTCCACTCATGTGTCACGTTCTGCGTGAAGACCGCGTCTGTCTGGACGTAGGTGCCCCCCTCGGTCCAGACGGTTGGCTCGTCACGCTCGAAGTAGGGGTGCTCCACGGCCAGCAGGCCATCGGGCCGGGCGTCAGCCAGCGACCACAGCATGGGATGGCCCTCGCGGAGGAACAGCCTCCCCCCTGGGCGCAGCAGCCCGCCGACGACGTCGGCCCAGCGGCGGATGCTGGGCAGCCAGCACAGCGCGCCGATCCCCGTGAACACCAGGTCGAACCGGCCGGCACCGAGAACCTTGACCGCGTCGTAGACGTCAGCTTGGACGAATTCCACTGCGGCGCCGACTCGCCCGGCCAGCTGGCGCGCCTCGGCCAGGGCGGCCGCCGAGAAATCCAGCCCGGTCATCGTCGCGCCGAGCCGGGCCAGCGAGATGGTGTCGGTCCCGATGTGGCACTGCAGATGGACCCCGCGCAGGCCGCTGATGTCCCCGAGAAGCGGGCGGTCGAACCGCACGACATCGCTGAGGAAGGTGGGGTCTTCCGCAAAGCGGGCGACGCTGTAGTCGGCGGAGGCCGCGTGCGCGGGCGCGCGCTCGTTCCAGCTGGCCAGGTTTACCGCCCGGTAGTCAGTCATCACGCCATCGTTCCATGCAGGGCTCTTTGCGGGTCCGGCAGCCTGCTGACACGCTCAGGCCAGCAGATCGACCCGGACCCCGCGTCCCCGCTTCCGGGCGGCCTGGTACACCTGCCACGCGATCGCCAGGTCCTGCCAGGGCAGGCCGACGGGCGCATACACGGTGAGCTCATCAGGGCTGCTGCGGCCCGGGTGCTCGCCCCGCAGCACCTGGCCGAGCGTGGCCGCCTTGACCGGCCGCTGGCCGGGCGGCGAGAGAGCGCCCATGGACCGGGCCAGGCGGAGGTCATCCACCACGACGGTGGCGCTGCCCAGGATGTCCCCGGCGCGTTCGCGTTTGCCCGGCTCGTCCGTCCCGAGGCTGGTCAGATGCTGGCCCGGCCGGGTGTCCGCGAGACTGGCGAGCGGCTCCCGGCTCCAGGTAGCGAACACGGCGATCTGAGCCGCGGCCAGCACGTCGCGTGCGGTGCCGGCGATCTGGACCGGCGGCCCCCCGGGCGGCTCATGCTGCTCCGCGAACCGGCGGCCCCGGGGGACCACCTGGAGGAGCAGTTCCACCAACTTGC
>DAIRVB010000153.1:0-8362 GCA_036803065.1 Streptosporangiaceae bacterium | reverse complement strand
GACCCTCGCGGCGAGGACGACGGGTATCTGCTGTCACTGTGGTGGAACCGGGAAACCCGGCTGTCCGAGATGCTGATCCACGACGCGGCCGATCTCAGCACCCAGCCACTTGCCCGCGTGAAACTGCCCGTCCGGGTGCCCTTCGGGTTCCACGGCAGCTGGGCCGGGGCGGCTGTACTCGACAAGAGCATCGCGGCCCGCCGCGCGGCCGTCTGACCCGCCGAGCGTCCCGGAGGAACACATGGCCCGCGTCAGCGGAGGCGAGATCGTCGTGCGGACCCTTCTCCATGCGGGCGTCGGCACCCTGTTCGGCATCAACGGTGCCCACGTCGACGCGGTATACCAGGCGGCGCTCGACCACGGGCTGCCGATCGTGGACACCCGGCACGAAATGAACGCCGGGCATGCGGCGGAGGGCTACGCCCGGGTCCGCAACACCCTGGGCGTCGCGGTGCTGACCGCCGGCGGCGGCTTCACCAACGCCGTGACGTCGATGGCCAACGCATTCCTGGATCGCACGCCTGTGCTCTACATCGCCGGCTCCGGCATGCTGGCCCTCGATCAGGCCAACACCCTGCAGGCCGGCATTGACCAGGTGGCCATTGCCGCCCCGGTCACGAAGTGGGCGCACCGGATCACCCGCCCCGAGCTCATCCCGCGGATCCTGGCCCGGGCGATCCGCACGGCCCTGGCTGGGCCGCGCGGGCCAGTGATGGTCGACATCCCCTGGGACGTGCTGGCTGACCAGGTCGAGGAGCCGGACCTGACCGCCGAGCTCGTTGGTACCGCAGGCACGGCGCCGTCCGCTCCGCCCGCGGCCGTCGAGGAGATCCTCAGTCTGCTGGCCGGCGCACAGCGCCCGGTCGTGCTCGCCGGCTCCGAGGTCGCCCGGGGCGGCGCCGGCGCCGAGCTGCGCGCCTTCGCCGAGGCGGTGTCGGTGCCGATACTGGCCGACTACGAGGGCCTGGGGCTGCTGTCGGGCAGTCCGGCCGGGTTCGGGCTGGTGCAATCGCTGTTCGGCCTGGCCGCTGGCCAGCGGCCCGACGTCGTCGTCATGCTGGGGCTGCGTTTCGGGCTGACGACCGGTCACGGCTCTGGGGCGCTCATCCCGCACCAGGCCCGCGTGGTCCAGGTCGACAGTGATGCCCGCGAGCTCGGGCACCTGCAGCCGGTGGCGACGACGGTGCTCGCCGATCCCGGCGCCGTCGTCCGGCAGCTGCATGAGACCGCGCTCGCGCGGGGCCAGGAGTACCGGCAGGACCACGCGCGGTGGTGGCAGCAGCTGCGGGCGCACATCGCCCGGCGCCAGGAGATGGTCGCCGCACAGGTCGTGCAGGACGGCCGGATCCACCCGTACGAGGCGGTCGCCGCGATCGCCGGCTCGGTCCCCGCTGGGACGGTCGTCGTGGCCGACGGCGCGCTGACCTACCTGTGGCTGTCCGAGACCATTCCCGCCGCCGGCGTCTCGGCCTATCTGTGCCACGGCTACCTGGGCTCGATGGGAGTGGGCATGGGCGTCGCGCTGGGCGCGCAGGCCGCGGCCCGCGACCTGCCGGTGGTGCTGGTGACCGGGGACGGCGCGGTCGGCTACAGCCTGGCTGAATTCGACACCATGGTCCGCGCGCAGCTGCCGGTGGTGGTCGTCGTCCTGAACAACCGGGCCTGGGGAGCGACCCTGCACGCCCAGGAGCTCATGCTCGGCAAGGACCGCATCGTGAGCAACCGGCTGGAGAACGGATCGTACAGCGAGGTGGCCCGCGCCCTGGGCGCCGACGGCGCCGCCATCACCGACCTCGCCGAACTCGCGCCGGCGCTGGCGAAGGCGATCAGAAGTCAGCGCCCCACGTGCCTGGACGTCCAGGTCAGCCTCGACCCCATCCCGCCAGAGGAGCGCGTGATCATGGGCGGCAGCCCCTTCTGACCGGCCCGCCACTGCAGAGGAGCCACCAGTGCTGTTCGATTTCGGTCAGCCGGCCGACGGGATCATCCAGGCCGCCTTCGTCGTGGCGGATCTGGACTCCGCCATGACCGAGTTCTCCGGCCGTCTCCGCGTCGGTCCGTGGACGGTGCTGCGCGGCGTCGGCGGCCCGGAGGCCCGCTACCGGGGACGGCCGACGCAGGCGCGGGTGCACATCGCACTCGGGTTCGCCGGCCATATGCAATACGAGCTGATCCAGCCGGCCGACGAGTTCCCGTCGGTCTACCGCGAGGTGATCGAGGAGCGCGGCTACGGCTTCCATCACTTCGGCTATGCGACCACGGCGTTCGACGAAGCGGTCGAGGCGATGCACGCCCAGGGCTACGAGACCGCGTTCAGCGCGGTGGCCCCGGGAGGCTCCCGGGTGGCCTACTTCGACACCCGGGACGTCCTGCCCGGGATGACCGAGCTCATAGAGGCCACCGAGGCCCTGAACGCAGACTTCACCGCGATGTACAAGGCATCGATCGGCTGATCCCGGGCGGCACGCGAGGGGGGCGAGGCCGGTGGCCTCGCCCCTCCCGTCGATGGGTGATCACTTCCTGGGTGGCGCTACTTCCAGGGCGCCAGGGGATAGATCATCTTGTTGCCGCCTGACTTGTCAGCCGGGTAGATCGGGAGCGTCTGGCCGTTGGCCTGCCATTGCAGCATGATCGTCGGCTGGACGCTGATGTGCTGGCTGCTGAACTGGATGTGCCCGGCCACATAGGTCTTGTTGGTCCGGCCGATGGCCTGGTTGATCTTCGCGGGGTCGGTGGACCCGGCCCTGGCGATGGCGTCGGTCAGGATCTGCGCGGCCGTGTAGGCGTTCACGCACTGCGCGATCTCGACATTGCCCTGCGCAGCCTTGCCGAATGTCCTGACCGCGAACTGCGTCTGCGGGTAGCCGAGCGTGTCGGACCACCAGCTCGACACCATTACGCCATTCACGTCCGGGCCCAGGCCCTGGTACCAGGCGGCCGTGTTGGCGGACTTCTCCATGAACGCGGCCTTGGGCTTCCAGCCCAGCGACTTCATCTGCTTCCACAGCGTGATCGCGTCCGGCGGGATCATCTGAGAGATCATGACCTGCGCGCCGCTGGCCTGCGCCTTCCGGATGAAGGTGGAGAAGTCGGTCGTGCCCACCGGGAACGTCGCATGGTAGACGACCTGGTAGCCGTCGCCGGGCGCGTTCTTGGCCCACAGCCCGCCCATGACCTGGCCGTCCTGCTCCTGGTCGGTGAACAGGGCCACCTTGTGGTTGGACTTGTCCATGTCCATGACCTTGTACTGGGTGTTCGTCATCTGCGCTTCGTCGAAGAAGAAGAACCAGCTGGACTTGTACCCGCCGGAGGGCGCGGCGCTCAGGCAGGCCCGGAGCGGGCAGATGGGGCTCACCAGGGGCACCTGCTGCCGTTCGGCCACCTGCGCTTGCGGGATCACCACCGGGGGTGTGGCGGTGCCGAGCAGCCCGACCGCGCCGTCCTTCAGGACGAGCGTGCTCGTGTTCGACGACGCCTTCTGCGGGTCGCTGCCGTCGTCCAGGATGACGAGCTTCACTTTGCGCTTCTGCCCGCCGACGTCTACCCCGCCGGCCTGGTTGACCTGGTTGATCTCGGTCTGGTACGCGAGTTTCATCAGGGTGCCGAACCGGGCCAGCGAACCGGTCATCGGCAAGTCGGCACCGATCACAATCGGGCCGCCGCCGCCGCTACTGCTGCTGCCGCTGCCGCCGCAGCCCGCCATGATCAGCGTCAGCGCCAGCCAGCCGACTCCGAGTACCCGAAGTCTTGTTCTTCGGAATGCGGACATACCTATCTCTCCTCCGGGTGCAAATGGATGGTTGGTGCGACCCCCGCGTACTCCGCCCCCTGGCGTCTCGCCTGGATCACCTCCACGTGGCTGGCCGGCCTGGCTTGCCGCGATTCGCATCGCCGCCGGCCGCGCCCAGATAGACCTCGGTCAGGTTCTGGTCGAGAATGGCCCGCGGCGAGCCGGTGAACACCACCGCGCCGCGTTCGAGCAGGTACGCACGGCTGGCGGTGGCCAGCGCCTCCGACACGTACTGCTCGACCAGGATCAGCGTGAGACCGCGCCCCAGCATCTGCCGGAGGCGGTCGTAGATCCGCAGGCCCACCTCGGGAGTGAGCCCGAGGGACAGCTCGTCCACGATAAGGACGCGCGGCCGGCCCATCAGCCCCCGGCCGATGGCGAGCATCTGCTGCTGGCCACCGGACAGCGTGCCCGCAAGCTGCCCCGTACGCGGCTTCAGCTCGGGGAACAGGTCGAAGACGAGCTCCAGCGTTTCGGCGGCCGGGTCGCGCGCGGAGACCGCTCCCAGCTGGAGATTCTCCAGTACGGTCTGGCTGGCGAAGACGTGCCGCCCTTCAGGGCAGAGCACTAGCCTGGCCTCGCGTACCCGGCGCTCCGTCGGCCAGCGCGTCACGTCCTTGCCATCCACCTCCACGGTCCCGGCAGCCGGGCGGACCAAGCCCATGATGGCTTTGCACACCGTGCTCTTGCCCGCGCCATTAGGGCCCAGAAGGGCGACCGCCTCACCCGCGTGGATCTCGAAATCCACCCCGGTGACCGCCCTCACCATGCCGTAGGACACAGACAGTCCGGCGACCTTCAGCAGCGGTGCTCCGGCGGAGGTTTCGGCTCCGGCACCGCCGGACGGGGCGACCGCAACCGCGGTAGCCGCGCTGCCAGGCACCGGAACCGCCGGGCCGCCGGGCCCAGCGGGCTCGCCCGCCCCGGCTGGGGCAGCCTCGGGACGCTTGCCCAGATAGGCATCGACCACCAGCGGGTCCGCGGCGATGGTCTCTGGCGTCCCGACCGCCTTGATCTTTCCCTGATCCATTACCGCCACCCGGTCCGCGATCCCGAGGATGAACTGGATGACATGCTCGATGACCACGAGGGCGACGCCGCGCTGGCGGATCCGGGCCAGCAGGGCGGCCAGGCGCGCGAACTCGGCCGGGGTGAGTCCGGCGCCGATCTCATCCAGCAGCAGCAGCCGAGGGCCGAGCGCCAGCTCGCGGGCTAGTTCCAGGC
Organism: Streptosporangiaceae bacterium; assembly: GCA_036803065.1. Classification (GTDB taxonomy): domain Bacteria; phylum Actinomycetota; class Actinomycetes; order Streptosporangiales; family Streptosporangiaceae; genus JAWWPY01. The sequence goes on along the minus strand of DAIRVB010000153.1, from coordinate 3,348 downwards.
GTTTGAGCTCCAGCAGCGTGAGCGCGCCAGCCTGGCGCCCGGCGAACTGAGTGAGCTCGGTGAGTTCCAGGATCTCGTCCACCGGCAGCCGCACATCCCCGCGATGCCACGCGGGCGCGGCCGCTGACACCCGCAGGTTGTCCCGGACGGTCATGCGCCGGAACGGGCGGGGCGTCTGGAATGTACGGCCGATGCCGAGCCGTGCGACCTGGTACGCCCGCCGCCCGTGAATCCGCTGGTCCCCCAGCCAGATCTCACCCGACGTGGGCCGCTGGCCGCCCGCGATAAGACTGAGCAGTGTGCTCTTGCCTGCACCGTTCGGGCCGACGATCCCCAGGATCTCGCCCGGTTCGAGGTCCAGGGAGACGCCGTCGACAGCGGTCACCCCGCCGAAGCGCTTGGTGATGTCACGAATTCGCAGCAGCGCTGTCACCGATTCTCCTCCTGCGCCACTGGGCACGCTGCCGCCTGATCAGTTCCGGAATCCCCATCAGCCCGGCGGGCACGACCTGGACGACCACGATCAGCAGCGCAGCTTCCACCAGCACGTAGACGGTGGCGTAGCTCTGGAAGGCCTGCTGGATGGCGACGATGAGCACCGCCCCGAATACCGGCCCCATCAGGGTCCCCAGCCCACCCACGGTCGCCATCACCACCATGTCGAGCAGGAAGTTCAGGCTGAACGCGGACCCGGGCTGGATCGTGGCCAGCTGCATGGCCAGCAGCCCGCCAGCCAGGCCGCTCGCGAACGCACTGATCGCCACCGCGATCAGCTTCACCCGGAGCGGGTCGGTACCTGCCGTCTCTGCTGCTTCCTGGTCGTCCCGGACAGCCCGGAAGAACAGGCCCAGCCGGGACCGGAGCAGCACCCACTGGACGACCAGGAAGCCAACCACCGTCAGCCAGGCATAGGTATAGAGGCCGCCCAGGCTGGGGAGGCCGGCGAACGGGAGCGAGAGGCCGCTGTTCTCCCCGATGAACTTCCAGTTGACTGCCCACGCGGCCACCGCCAGCGAGAGCAGCAGCGTGCTAATGGCGAAGTAGCCGCCGCGGAGGCGGAACAGCGGGAGGTAGGTGATTACCCCGAACACCGCCCCACCCAGGCCACCAAGCAGGTAGGCAGCGAGCAGCGGTACCCCCGTGTGGATCATGACGACGGCCATTGTGTAGGCACCGACTCCGACGAACGCGTGGTTGCCCAGGCTCAGCAGGCCGGTATATCCGGCCAGGAGGTTCCAGGCCTGCGCGGCCAGCACGTTAAGCAGGAAGGTGAACCCGACAAAGAGCAGGTAGCGCGAGCCGACGGCGGGAACGGCCCCCGCGAGCAGCGCGGCCGCGAGGACGAGCAGCGCGCCGCCGTAGTCCCGCAGCTGGTGGTCCCTGGCCGGCCCCAGCGCGGCGTGATCGCGGCGGCGCACACGCCGGCCGCCGGTTGCCAGCCTCATGCGCGCCTCCGCCTGCCGAGCAGTCCGGTGGGAGCGGCGACCAGGATGATCAGGAAGATCGTGTAGGTCACCAGGTCCCGGTAACCACCGCCGAAGATGGCCGCGCCCAGGCCCTCGATCCCGCCCAGCGCGAGCCCGGCGAACAGGGTGCCTTCGATACTGCCGAGCCCGCCCAGGATGACCACCGCGAATCCCTTGAGGAGGTAGACGGCGCCGGTGGTGGGCGTGAAGGAGAAGGTGAGGCCGATGAGCACGCCGGCGATCGCGCCCAGGGCAGCGGCCAGGCCGAAGGTGAGGCTGTACATGCGGTCGACTCGGATACCCATCAGGCGGGCGATGGCCGGGTTCTCCGACGCGGCCCGGATCTGCCGTCCAACCGAAGTCCGCCGCAGGAACAGGTAGACCCCGGTGGTCGCGACCACCGCGACCCCGAAGCAGAGCAGGTAAGTGGCTGGCACCCTGGTCCCGAGCAGCGAGAACCCGCCCGACAGGTAGCCAGGCGTGAACGTCTGGCCGTTGCTCGAGTAGACCTGGAGCAGGATCGTCTCCAGGATCAGGGAGAGCCCGAGGGTGATGACCAGTCCCGCTTCCAGCGCACCGTTGCGGAGCAGCCGGTTCAGCAGTGTCGCCTGGATCAGCCAGCCCAGGACGAACATCGCGGGCACCACGACCACCAGCGCGAGCAGCGGGTCCATGTGGGTTGCCATGGTCAGCGAGAAGGTGAGGTAGGCGGCCAGCATCATTAGGTCGCCTTGGGCCAGGTTCACCAGCCCCATCACGCCGTAGACCAGCGACAGCCCGAGCGCGGACATGGCGTACAGGCCGCCGAGCAGCACTCCCGTGACCAGCCCACTGATAAGGAGGTTCAAAGTCTCACACCGCGCCCGGGGGTTAGTTCCGCCAGGCCAGGCCCGGTCGGCAGAGGTGATTCTGTACAGCAGAACAGCTTTCTGGAGAATTTTAGGGTGATCGTTAGGACGTGTCAATGCTGGGCTCAGGGACGCCGCGTTACAGAAAACCGGCAGCCCGCATCGACCTGGGCATCAGCCAGGCACGGTGAGTGCTGACATGGGCCTTGGCAATGGCTTCTCGCCCGCGCATCCGCCGTCGACGACGCCGCGCGTGAGCTACTCGCCGAAGTGACAGCGGCACCACAACGGCGCAAAGCCATCAGTTTCCCCAGCGCGCACACGACCAAGTGCGCCACCACTCCGGGCTCGACACTGATCACAGCATCGGATGCGACGGCGGACCGCCAGTGGGTAACTATTCCTCGCCGAGCGCGATAGCGTGCGACTCCGACAGCGGCTATAGGGCGGCTCGCATCGGAGGGCATCGCGGCGTGTATCAGGCGATCTGGCCGTGGCCGAGCGCTTGGCGCTACCGACGTGCTCACCCTAAGTTGCGGACTGGGCATGCGCCTGGATAGCCACAGCGGGGCAGATCGCGATGGCCGCCAGACAGTTGCCGCGCAGCAAAGCGCCCTGGCCGTCCGCGTCAGACCAAAACGAGGGTAGCCGCGCACCACACGCTGATCCGCGCCCGGCAGTTGCGCCGCCACAGCGGGATCAAGGCGCGGCGCACCGTTCTTCCGCGCCGGATGAACAGGCCTCTTCCGGGACGAGCCGCGCCGCTTGCGGAGCGCGACCGCGCCCGCGCGCCTTGTCTAGGCGCGGCGCAGGCCAGTCCGGCGTGGATGGCCATCCAGCGTCGGCACCACGACGGTCCCGGTGGCACGGGCCGCTCGGGCACGGCGAGAAACAGGGCGCCAACGGCCCCTCACCGCCGGAGCAGCGTCGATGCCACGCAACCCGGCTCCTTGCCGCCAAGACAAACACCCACGCAGCCATGGCGCCCTCGACAGCCCTCATGCGCGGCACGCATGAGGCCGGCCCTTAAAACG
>DAIRVB010000152.1:4590-8405 GCA_036803065.1 Streptosporangiaceae bacterium | reverse complement strand
CTGTACGAGAAGATCGACCCCTACCTCCGGCCACTGCACGATGCGCTGCACGACATGCTGGACCCGGACTCCATACCGCGGCTGATGGCCGCGGGCACCATCGAGGTCGCGCCGCTGGCCTACATGCGCGGGCGGACGCTCAACGACTCGTTCATCATCCTTGACGAGGCACAGAACACCTCAGCGGAACAGATGAAGATGTTCCTCACCCGGCTCGGGTTCGGCTCCCGGATGGTGGTCACGGGCGACATCACCCAGGTGGACCTGCCCTCGGGCCAGCCCAGCGGGCTCCGCCAGGTGCAGGACATCCTCGAGGGTCTGGATGACCTGCACTTTGCCCGGCTGACCAGCAACGACGTGGTGCGGCACCGGCTTGTCGGCGACATCGTCAATGCCTACGAGCGTTACGACGCGCGGGTCGGGGGCCCGGCGCATCCGGCGGAGCGACTGCCGGGACGCGGCGACGCCATCCAGCGGCGCTCGGAGCGCGGTCCGGGCCGTGCCGACTCCCGTGGCGCGGGCAAGCGCGCTCAGTGAGCGGCGGACGACGGTGAGCATCGAGATCGCCAACGAGTCAGGGATCAGCGTCGACGAGGCCGACCTCGCGGCCATGGCCCGGCACGTCCTGGACGGGATGCGCATTCACCCTCTCGCCGAACTGTCCGTCCTCCTGGTTGATCTCGCGACCATCGCTGACCTGCACGAGCGCTGGATGGGTGAGCCCGGCCCCACCGACGTCCTGGCCTTCCCGATGGACGAGCTCAGGCCGCCCGCGCCCGGTACCAGCCGCGGGGACCCGGCAGGCGGCGGCGAGCCCGGTTCGGTCCCCGGGTTGCTTGGCGATGTGGTGCTGTGCCCCGAGGTGGCCGGTGAGCAGGCCGCCCGCGCCGCGCACCCGCTGCTGGACGAACTCGAACTACTGTGCACGCACGGCATCTTGCACCTGCTTGGATATGACCACGCCGACCCCGAAGAGCATGCCACCATGTTCAGCCTGCAAGATAAGCTGCTCGGCTCGTGGCGGGCGGAGCGCGGGTCAGGCCGCCACGAGGAAGGGCAGGAAGGGCCCGGGTGATGCCAGCATGGCGTGGCTGGTTGTCGCAGCGATAGTTCTGGTGCTGCTGGCCGGGTTCTGTGCCAGCGCCGAGGTCGCCCTGGTACGTGCGTCCCGGGCCGGTACGCATGCGCTCCCCCCGGGCGCGGACCGTGATGCCTTCTCGCGGCTCCAGGCGATCCTCGCTGAACCCTCCCGCTACCTGAGCGTGCTGCTGCTCGCCCGGGTCTCCTGCGAGACGTCCGCCACGGTGCTGATGGCCGCGGCGCTGCTGCACTGGCTGGGCTCGGGCTGGCGGACCTTCCTGCTCATCGCCGTGATCATGATCGCGATTCTCTACCTGATAGCCGGGATCGGGCCCCGCACCCTGGGCCACCAGCATGAGCAACGGGTGGCCCTGGCCGCTGCCGGTGTGCTCTACCCGCTGGTCCGGCTGCTGGGTCCGCTGCCCAAGCTGCTGCTGGCCACGGGCAGCGTCCTGACGCCAGGCAGGTGGTCGCGGGAGGGCGCGTTCGGCTCCGAGGAGGACCTGCGCGGCCTCGTCGACCTCTTGGAGCAGAACAGGGTCATCGAGCCGGGTGAGCGGGAGATGATCCACTCGGTCTTCGAACTCGGCGACACGATCGTCCGGGAAGTCATGGTCCCGCGCACCGACATCATCTTCGTGGAGCGAGGCAAGACCCTGGTCCAGGCGGTGTCACTCGCCCTGCGCAGCGGCTTTTCGCGGATACCGGTGGTGGGGGACAACGAGGACGACGTGATCGGCGTCGCCTACCTCAAGGACCTGGTAAACCGCAGCCAGGAGAACCCGGACGGGGAGGCGGTCGAGACGGTCGAGTCGGTCATGCGGCCCGCCACGTTCGTGCCGGAGAGCAAGCCGATCGACGAACTCCTGAGGGAGATGCAGCAACGCCGGATCCACCTCGCGATCGTCATCGACGAGTACGGGGGCACCGCCGGGCTGGTGACCATCGAGGACATCCTGGAGGAGATCGTCGGTGAGATCACGGACGAATACGACCAGGAGCAGCCGGCGGTGGAATGGCTGGCGCCAGGGCGTGCCCGGGTGACCTCCCGGCTTCCCGTGACGGACCTCGCGGAACTGTTCGGCGTCTGGATCGACGCGGAAGACGTGGAGACGGTCGGCGGCCTGCTGGCCCATGCCCTGGGCCGGGTGCCCATCGCCGGGTCGGTGGCCACTGTGGCCGGGCTGCGGCTCACCGCGGAAAGCCTGGCCGGGCGGCGCAACCGGATCAGTACCGTCACCGTCGAGCGGCTCGTGCCCGCGGTCCCTGGCCGCGACGCGCAGCGGCCAGACGAGGCCTGACCTCTCCGTCCGGGGCGCGGGCGCCCAGTCACGTCGCACTACACTCAGCGTCGTGAGCGAGCCGGAACCTGGCCAGGAAGATACCAAGATCATTACGCTGGCCCGCGCGGCGCGGGCCCGGGTGGCCTCCGCCGAAGGGGCTGCCGTGCGCGATGAGACCGGCCGCACCTATGCCGCTGCGGCGGTGGCGCTGCCGTCGCTCAGGCTGTCCGCGCTGCGCCTCGCGGTCGCCATGGCGGTGTCCAGCGGTGCGTCCGGCCTGGAAGCGGCCGCCCTGGTCAGCGACAGCGACGCGGCCGACCCGGCCGACCTGGCCGTGCTGCGCGACCTGGGCCCATCGGTCACGTTGTTCCTCGCCGGGACAGACGGCGTGCTGCGGGCCACCCTCGTGCCCTGATCGGCCTGCTGGGCCGGGGGACAACCCCCGAGACCCCCGGGCAGAACATGGCCCCGCTAGCCCGGCATGGAGCGTGTGGAGCCAGCGTGGGGGAGAATCGCAGCGTGGGATCGCCGCAGACACCGGAGTTCAGGTCGGGGTTCGCCTGCTTTGTTGGCAGGCCGAACGTCGGCAAGTCGACATTGATGAACGCGCTGGTCGGCAAGAAGGTCGCTATCACGAGCAGCCGCCCGCAGACCACCAGGCGGGCGATCCGCGGCATCGTGCACCGGCCCGACGCCCAGCTCGTCATCGTGGACACGCCCGGCATGCATCGCCCGCGCACCCTGCTCGGTGAGCGGCTGGACAGCCTGGTCCGCGCGACGCTGACCGAGGTGGACGTGATCGGTTTCTGCGTGCCCGCGGCCGACGGCATCGGGCCGGGGGACAAGTACCTGGCCAGCGAGCTCACCGGCCTGGCGAAGACCCCCGTGGTGGCGATCGTGACCAAGGTCGACCAGGCCTCCCCGGGACAGGTCGCGGCGCAACTGTCGGCCGTCACTGAACTCGGCGACTGGGCGGACATCGTCCCGGTATCCGCGGTGTCCGGCTACCAGCTCGATGTGCTCACCGATGTGCTGGTCAGCCACCTGCCGCAGGGAAGCCCGCTCTACCCCGACGGTGAGCTGACCGACGAGCCCGAGCAGCAGCTTGTCGCGGAGCTGATCCGGGAGGCGATCCTGGAAGGTGTCCGGGATGAGCTGCCGCACTCCATCGCCGTCGTCGTGGAGGAGATGGCGCCGCGGGAAGGCCGTGACGACCTTATTGATGTCCACGCGTTCATGTACGTCGAGCGGTCCAGCCAGAAGTCCATCGTCATCGGGGCCAAGGGAGCACGGCTGAAGGAGGTTGGCACCCGGGCCCGGCAGCAGATCGAGGCCCTGCTCGGCACGAAGGTCTACCTCGACCTGCGGATCAAGGTGGCCAAGGACTGGCAGCGTGACCCGAAGCAGCTGCGCAGGCTGGGTTTTTACGACTGACGTTTTTACGACTGACGG
>DAIRVB010000152.1:1379-4580 GCA_036803065.1 Streptosporangiaceae bacterium | reverse complement strand
ACTGACGGGGGACACGAGCACGGGCCCGGGCCGCGGCCTCAGCGCCGCACGGGCCGCGCGAGCACGTCCGCCACGTTCAGCTGCCACGATGTCCCCGAGTCCAGGACCCGGTAGCCAAGTTTCGCGTTGATGGCGATCATGTGCGAGTTGCCCTCCGCGTTACAGGTGACGACCCACCTGAGCTGTGGTTCGCGCTCGGCGAGCAGGTCAAGCATGGCGGCCTTGAGGAGCAGGCCGAGCCGGTGCCCGCGATGCGGCCGGGTGACCGCCGTCAGCTCCTGGATTCCCCAGTCCGGTGTCTCGGGGTCGATGCTGAGCTCGGTCAGCCCGGCGAAGTCGCCGCTGCTGGTGCATCGGGCCACCAGCGTGTAGCGGCGCATGCCCAGCAACTCGACGCGCCGCTGGCCGGCCCGCACCCGGTCCGCGTCCCAGGACTGAGCCTGCGTGCCTGCATCAATCGGGGCATCGGCGAGGGCCGCGTTGACCACGGCGACCTGCCCGAAGTACTCCTCGGGAACCGTTCCCTCCCAGGACAGCAGCAGGTAGCCATGCGCCGCCCGGTCCGCTTCAGCCCGGAGCCGCGCTAGCGTGCCGGCCGGCACGGCCGCCAGGTCCAGTAGGCGGCGCACTTCGGTGACGCCGCGCCGGGCGCCGAGAGCCTGTGCGAACGCCTGGCCGGCTGAGCCGTCCCGCACCTCGGCGGTCAGCGTGGCGCGGCCCTGGTCGGCAGCCCGGGCCGCCGCGTGGCGCAGCAACGCCGTTCCGATGCCCGCGCGCCGTCTGGCCGGGGGCACCTGGGGGTAGACATGGGCCAGATGACGGTTCTCGCGCAGTGGCATCGTGGCCGTGTAACAGCCGTCCGCCTCGTCCAGCGAATCTCCTGCGAACCACACCTCGGGGTGATCTTCGGTCCAGCCGCAGGCCAGCCAGCCGGTGAAGATCTGCAGCGACATGGGCGGGCAGTGCGGATCGTCGACCGGCGCGCTGGCGGCATATGCCTGGTAGCACGCCCGCGTCTGGGCCGTGTCGGCCTCCGGGTCGAATCGCTCGATCTGCATCCCACCATTCAAGCCACCGAGCCTGGGCCGGCGCGAGGCATTATTCCGCGAGGCATTCTTCGCGCCGCGAGCCACGTCCCTGGCGCTGTCATGGGTGGCGGCGGTCGCCATGGGATCCGTTGGGTCTGCTAGTGTCGTTAGCGATGCTGCGCGGATCCCTCCTGCTTATCTGCCGCGGCGGGGGCCGATAAGGCCGGCTCCCTCGCCGCGGGTTTCTTGCGTGCCGCTGGCCCCGAGCCCGATCCGCGAGGGAGCAGTTTCTCCGATGCAATCCAGTCAAGATCATCGTCATGCCGGAGGCATGCAAAACCAGCACAGTGCCGGAGGCATGCAAAACCAGCACAGTGCCCAAGCCCCAGGCGTGCGGCAGCAGCCCAGCGGGATGCCCTGTCAGCGCTACGTCCCGTTCAAGCCCGTTGACCTGCCCGACCGCCGCTGGCCCGGCCAGTCCATCACGCGAGCCCCGCGCTGGCTGTCCACCGACCTGCGGGACGGCAACCAGGCGCTGATCGACCCGATGAGCCCGGCCCGCAAGCGGGCCATGTTCGACCTGCTGGTACGGATGGGATACAAGGAGATCGAGGTCGGCTTCCCGTCCGCGAGCCAGACGGACTTCGACTTCGTCCGCGGCCTCATCGAAGGCCATCTCATCCCCGATGACGTGCAGATCTCCGTGCTCACCCAGGCGCGGGACGAGCTGATCGAGCGGACGGTGCAGTCGCTGGTCGGCGCCCCCCGCGCCACGGTGCACATGTACAACGCGACAGCGCCGTTGTTCCGCCGGGTGGTGTTCGGCGTGGACCGGGCGGAGTGCATGGCGCTCGCGGTAGAGGGCACCCAGGCGGTGATCAAGTACGCGGACGCCTACCTGGGTGACTGTGACTTCGGCTACGAGTACTCGCCGGAGATCTTCGTTGACACCGAGCTGGATTTCGCCGCGGAGGTATGCGAGGCGGTGATCGACGTCTGGCAGCCGGGGCCGGGCCGGGAGATCATCCTGAACCTGCCCTGCACCGTCGAGCGCTCCACGCCCAACGTGTACGCCGACCAGATCGAGTGGATGAGCCGCAAGCTGTCCCGGCGCGAGCACGTCTGCCTGTCCGTGCATACCCACAACGACCGGGGCACCGCGGTCGCCGACGCCGAGCTCGCGGTGCTGGCCGGGGCGGACCGGATCGAGGGCTGCCTGTTCGGCAACGGCGAGCGGACCGGGAATGTCTGCCTGGTCACGCTCGGCCTGAATCTGTTCAGCCAGGGCATCGACCCGATGATCGACTTCTCCGACATCGACGAGATCCGGCGTACCGCCGAGTACTGCAACCAGCTCCCGGTGCATCCGCGTCACCCGTACGCGGGCGACCTGGTCTACACGGCGTTCTCCGGGTCGCACCAGGACGCGATCAAGAAGGGGTTCGAGGCGTGGGAGCAGGACGCGGCGGCCGCCGGGGTGCCGCCGCGTGAGTTCGCCTGGGCGGTTCCCTACCTGCCCATCGACCCGGCCGACGTGGGACGCAGCTACGAGGCCGTGATCAGGGTCAACTCGCAGTCCGGGAAGGGCGGCGTGGCCTACATCATGAAGGCCGAGCACCAGCTTGAGCTGCCCCGCAGGCTGCAGATCGAGTTCTCCCGGGTGATCCAGGCGCACACCGACGCCGAAGGCGGGGAGGTCAGCCCCGCGCAGATGTGGGAGGCGTTCTCAGCCGAGTACCTGGCCGGGGGCCCGGCGACGCTGCTGGCGCACCACACGTCCTCGGTGGTGGACGCGAAGGACGCGCTCACCGTGGAGCTTCAGCTCGACGGGAAGGAACGGCAGATCGAGGGGACCGGCAACGGGCCCATCTCCGCGTTCTGTGACGCCCTGAGTTCCGTGGGTGCCGCGGTCCGGGTGCTCGACTACGCGGAGCACGCGCTGTCCGCCGGGAGCGACGCGCAGGCTGCCGCCTACGTGGAATGCGAAATCGGCGGGCAGACGCTGTGGGGAGTCGGCATCGACGCCAACACGGTGAGCGCGTCGCTGCGCGCTGTGTTGTCAGCCCTGAACCGGGCCAGGGTGAGGTAACCCAGGGTGAGGTAACCCAGGGTGAGGTAACCCAGGGTGAGGTAACTCTGTGCGCTGACCTTGACCTTGGCGGCCCACGCCCGG
>DAIRVB010000152.1:0-1279 GCA_036803065.1 Streptosporangiaceae bacterium | reverse complement strand
ACCCAGGGTGAGGTAACTCTGTGCGCTGACCTTGACCTTGGCGGCCCACGCCCGGCCGGTGCGCCACAATGGCATGGTGAGCCTGTACCGGGATGACGGGATCGTGCTGCGCACCCAGAAGCTGGGTGAGGCTGATCGCATCATCACCATCCTCACCAGGCGCACCGGGCGGGTCCGGGCGGTGGGCAAAGGGGTGCGGCGGACGAAGTCGAGATTCGGTTCCCGGCTGGAGCCGTTCACTCATGTCGATCTCCTGCTCTACACGGGCCGGTCCCTTGATGTGATCACCCAGGCGGAGACGGTGCGGCCCTATGGTGTACCGCTGATAGCGGACTATCCGCGGTACACCAGCGGGACGGCCATGCTGGAAACCGCGGAGCGGTTCACCCCGGTGGAGAAGGAACCGGCCATGCGGCAATTCCTGCTTCTCGTGGGCGGATTGCGGGCGCTCAGCGATGAGGCCCATGGCCCGCGGCTCGTGCTCGACGCCTTCCTGCTGCGCTCGCTGGCCGTGGCCGGGTACGCGCCCGCGCTGGAGGAGTGTGCCGTGTGCGGGACACCGGACACAGCGGATCGCGCCACCGGCTCGCGTGTCTTTGGCATCGCCGCGGGCGGCCTGACCTGCCGGTCCTGCCGGCCGCCCGGTGCGGCCACGCCATCGGTGCTGACGGTCGGCCTGATGGGCGCGCTGCTGCGCGGGGACTGGGCGCGTGCCGATATGAGCCAGCCCAGGCACCAGGTGGAGTGCAGCGGCCTGGTCGCCGCGTACGTGCAGTGGCACATGGAGCATTCGATCCGCTCGCTGCGCCATGTGGAACATGCGGCTGGCACCGCGGAACATGCGGCTGGCACCGCGGAGCACGCGGCTGGCACCGTGGAGCACGCGGCTGGCACCGTGGAGCACACGACCGCCATCGGGGGGAGCGCGTGACGCCGGCCGTCCGGCCCCCGGACCCGCACCGTGACGGCGCCCGGCCTCCTGCTATCCCGGCCGAGTTCGTGCCCCGGCACGTGGCGCTGGTGATGGACGGCAACGGCCGCTGGGCCAAGCAGCGCGGCCTGCCGCGCACGGAAGGTCACAAGCGGGGGGAGCACTCACTCTTCGACGTCATCATGGGCGCGATCGAACTGGGCATTCCCTACCTGTCGGCGTACGCGTTCTCCACCGAGAACTGGCGGCGCTCGCCTGACGAGGTTCGCTTCCTCATGGGCTTCAATCGCGATGTGATCCGCCGGCGCCGTGATCAGCTGAACGAGATGGGCGTCCGCGTCCGCTGGG
>DAIRVB010000151.1:0-8415 GCA_036803065.1 Streptosporangiaceae bacterium | reverse complement strand
CATCAGTACAGGGGAAATAGACATGAACCAGACCGACGAAATGAGGCTGGTAACCGATCTGGAGCCAGCCATGCTCAACCGCCTGGCCGAGGACGGGTACGCCCTGCACCGCGACCGCGATCTCGCCCGCGCGCTAGCCGCTGGCCCGCGCCAGGCGAGGCAGCCGCACCGTTCATCCATCGCCGGTGGCCGACGGCGCGGGGTGCTGCTTACCGGCGGAGTCGCGGTAATCGCCGCGGCCGCGGCCGCAGTTGCTGTCGTCGTCGTCCAGGCACCCGCCAGCCGGCCGCGCACACCATCGTCGGCGGCTGGGCCGTCGTCCGTGACGACGACGAGTGCGCGCGCCTTCCTGCTGGCGAGCGCACGCCACGCAGCGGACAGCCCGATCGGCAGCGGTACCTACTGGTACACCAAGGAACGGGACTTCGGACCGACTACGGCCGGCTCAAAGGAACCCAAGAACGCGCCCACGAAGCTCACGATTCCGAAGAAGATCACGCCCCCGGATAAGACCGTGTCCGGCGCGCGGCTGGCCTACTCGGAGGAGATCTGGATGGGCCAGGACCGCGCTCGCACGATCACGAATGAGGATGTCGCGATCAGCTTTGCGTCGCCGGCCGATGAGGCAGCGTGGAAGGCCGCGGGCAAGCCGCCCCTCTTTACTGCCTACGGGTTCAGCGACAGGCCCGTGACCAGCGATTACCACATGAGCTTCCACTGGGGTGTCGGTAGCGCCCAGCTCAGCTGGGCTGACCTGCGGCGGCTGACGAGCGCATCCGCGCTCGACGCCGCGCTGCGCCGGATGTGGAACAGGGAGCCGGACAAGGCAGGCCAGTTCGGCTCCACCAGCTACAGCCAGTACATCTTCCAGTGGGCCGGGCAGCTGCTGACCGGTCCCGTACAGCCAGCCATCAGGGCAGCCACATACCAGCTGCTTGCCGCCCAGCCGGGCCTGGTCACCGTCGGCACGGTCACAGATCCGGAAGGCCGCAGCGGTGCCGCGGTGGCCGACGGCGCGGGCGACTTCCTGATCATCAACCAGGCAAACGCCCAAGCCATGGCCTACGGAACCGGAACGCTGCATCAGGGCGAAGCGATCATGCCGGGGACAGTCTCCAGCATCGAGGTCTACGAGAACATGGGCTGGACCAACCAGCTCGGAGTCCCCCTGCAATCCTGACGGGTCTCCCAGAAGAAGAAGGACGCGACCCAGCCGCCCCTCGCCGGGCGGCTGGGTCATGTCGGCACTGGGTCAAAACGAATCTGGATCTGCCCCCGGATTTCGTCAACCGTCTCAAGATGCTCAAACGCCAGATGCACGACCGCGCCGGCTTTGACCTCTTCCGCAAGCGAGTCTTGGGCACGAAGGATCGCCCTAGGGGCCGAAGCCCAAGAAGATCAAGAAATCCTAGGCCCCGCACCGGCGCCGAGACGCGGGGTCCGGGCGGCCGGCTCTGGGGTTGGCGGTACGGCTGCGCATGGGGCCGGCGTTGCGGGGCTGGGGGCGACGACCGATGCTGGGGGCTATGCCAACTGACGACGAGGTAGCGGCAGTCGCCGACGCTGCCGCAGGGGCGCTGCTGGGCAGCGGATACGGCGCGACGCTGTGGGAACCGGGTCCCGACGTCATCGAGCGGGCCCAGATCACCCAGTTCTGCCGCTGGCTGGTCCGGGAGCGCGGCCTATCGCTGGCGGACCCGGTCGGCCAGGCGGATTCGGCGGATCCAGTCGGCCTACTGGACTCGACCGCCCCAGTTGGGCCGGCGGACCCGGTTGGCCGGGCTCAGCATGTCTACGGGGAACTCTGGCGCTGGTCGGTCACTGAGACTGCCGCGTTCTGGGAGTCGGTCTGGGACTACTTCGGGGTTCTCGGGCAGCGCGGCAACGGGCCGGTGCTGACCGGCGGTCCCATGCCGGACACGCAGTGGTTCCCCGGCGCCACCCTCAACTACGCGCGTAACGCGCTCCGCGCCGCCGTCGAAGACCCGGGGCGCGCGGCGATCATCGCCTGCGGGGAAGACGGCGCGCAGCGGACCCTGAGTTACGGGGAACTCGCCGCCGAGGTGGCCCGGGTCCGTGACGCGCTGCGGGCGGTCGGGGTGACCAAGGGCGACCGGGTCGCTGCCTTCCTGCCCAACGTCCCAGAGGCGGTCGTCGGCCTGCTCGCCGCGGCGAGCCTCGGCGCCATCTGGTCGTCATGCTCACCGGACTTCGGGCCGCCGAGCGTAATCGACCGGTTCGCGCAGATCACCCCGACGGTCTTGATCGCCACCGAGCAGTACCGCTACGGCGGCAAGGAGTTCAGCCGCCAGCAGGCGGTCGCGGATATCGTGGCCGCCCTGCCCAGCTTGGCTGCCGTGATCATGGTCGGCAGCCCGAGCACAGGCGCGAGTACAGGCGCAGAAAGCGCCACAGCCGAGAGCGCCGCAGCCGGGCCGCGCATCCTGCGCTGGGACCAGTTGCCGTCAGGCGATGCGGCAGCAGCCGAATCCGGCGGCGCGGCGACGGGGGAGTTCGAGGAAGTCCCGTTTGGTCATCCGTTGTGGATCTTGTATTCGTCGGGTACCACGGGCCTGCCGAAGGCGATCATGCACAGCCACGGCGGGATCGTGCTTGAGCACCTGAAGGCGCTGTCGTTCCATACCAACATCGGTCCCGGCGACACGTTCTTCTGGTACACCACCACCGGCTGGATGATGTGGAACTACCTGGTCGGCGGTCTGCTGGCCGGGGTGACTGTGCTGCTCTACGACGGCAGCGCCACGTACCCGGATACCGACGCGCTGTGGCGGCTGGCCGCGCAGACCGGCGTCAGCTACGCCGGAACCGGGGCGCCGTACCTGCTGGCCTGCGCCAAGGCGGGCCTGTCGCCGGGCAAGGACATGGACCTCAGCGGGCTGCGCGGCATCGGCTCGACCGGCTCCCCGCTGCCTCCCGAGGGGTTCCACTGGGTCTACGACCAGGTGGGCACGGATCTGCAACTCGGCTCGTTCTCCGGCGGCACCGACCTGTGCACGGGTTTCGTGGGACCCAGCCCGCTGCTCCCGGTACGGGCTGGCCTGATCGCGGGCCGCTGCCTGGGCGCGAAGGTGGAGGCCTACGACCCCGACGGCGAGCCGGTGACCGGGGAGGTGGGGGAACTGGTGATCACCGCGCCGATGCCCTCGATGCCGGTCGGGTTCTGGAACGATGCCGACGATGCGAAGTACCGGGCCAGCTATTTCGACTCCTACCCCGGTGTGTGGCGGCACGGCGACTGGATCCGGATGCTGCCGGACGGGGAATCCGTCATCTACGGGCGCTCGGACGCGACGCTCAACAGGGGCGGCGTGCGGATGGGAACCAGCGAGTTCTACCGTGTAGTTGAGCGGTTGCCGGAAGTCACCGATAGCCTGGTGGTGGACACCGGGCAGCTCGGCCAGGACGGCCGGCTGCTGCTGTACGTGGTGCTCGCCGACGGAAGTGAACTCGACGACGGGCTGATGGCCAGGATCCGGGCGGCGCTGCGCGGTGAGCTGTCGCCACGGCACGTGCCTGACGAGATCCACCGGGTGCCCGGCATCCCGCGGACGCTGTCCGGCAAGAAGCTCGAGGTGCCGGTCAGGAAGATCCTGCTCGGCATGCGGGTGGCGGACGCGGCCGACCCTGACGCGCTGGCCAACCCCGAGGTACTCGGCCTGTTCGCGCCGCTGGCCGGAGCCGAAGTACAGTCAGACGGAGCGAGGCAGAGCGATCAACGTTGATTGAGGGCACTTCGTGACACCACCTGGGCGGCGTGGTGCGGCCATGTCGCCCCCGGCGCCATCTCCGCGCAGCTTCGGCGAAGAGGGCGGCCAGCTCACCTACGGCGGCTACCTGCGGCTGCCGGGGTTGCTCGCACAGCAGGTTCCGCAGGCCGATCCGGCCGCCCACGACGAGCTGCTGTTCATCACCGTGCACCAGGTCTACGAGCTCTGGTTCCAGCAGTTGCTGCATGAGCTCGGGGCGGCCCGCGACGCGATGATGGCCGGCCAGCCCCCGCTCGCCGGGCACCTGCTGCACCGGGTGCACGCGATCGAGCGGCTGCTGGTCACGCAGGTCGACATCCTGGAGACGATGACTCCGCAGGATTTCCTGGAGTTCCGGTCGGTGCTGGCGCCGGCCAGCGGGTTCCAGTCGGTTCAATACCGCGAGGTTGAGTTCCTGTCCGGCGCCAAGGACGAAGGCTTCCTGGCTCGCTTCAGGTCAATTTCAGATACGCAACGGAACAGTCTGCAGCGCCGTCTCGTCGAGCCGTCGCTGTGGGATGCCTACCTCGCCCTGCTGGCCGCCCGGGGACTGCCGGCTGGCGATGACGACCAGGTGCTGGTGACGCTGCGTGAGGTGGCCATGGACCGGGTGGCCCACGACGATCTGTGGCGGCTCGCCGAGGACCTGCTCACGCACGATGAGCTGGCCGCGCTGTGGCGCGCCCGGCACGTCCAGATGGTCGAACGGCAGATCGGCACCAAGTCGGGCACCGGGGGGTCGACCGGTGCGCCGTACCTGCGCAAGCGGGTGCCGCTGCGCTACTACCCGCTGCTGTGGGAGCTGCGGGATCACCTGTAGGGAGTGGGACGGATGTCGGAGGCGGCAGACGACGCGAGGGACGCCCTGCTGGCTGAGGCGGCCGGGCCGGACGACGCGGGCGTGCTGGCTGAGGCGGCTGCGCTGGCTGACGAGGGCGACCTGACTGATGCGGGCGTCGGCGACCTGCTGAGATACCTGCGCGCCTACTACCGGCATGTCCCGGTCGAGGACCTGGCCGCGGCCGGCCCGGCCCGGATCAAGGCGGTCGCCGTCGAGCACGCGCGGCTCGCGGCAGGCAGGCCGCAAGGCCGCGCCCAGGTACGGGTGCGCCCGGCCGGGGGCGCCGCGTTCGGCGCGGGCCGGGCCGTGGTGGACATCGTCACCGACGACATGCCTTTTCTCGTCGACTCGGTGACCATGGCGCTGGCCCGCCACGACCTCGACAGCGGCCTGGTCGTGCACCCCCAGCTCCTGGTCCGCAGGAACGTGGCGGGGGCGCTGCGCGAGGTGGCCGGCCCGCTCAGCGACATCAAGGCCCATGGTGGCCCCGGTGGTGGCGGGCTGGGTCGTGGTGGCCCTGGGGGTGGCAGCGCTGGCGCGGATGGTGCCGCCGGTGCTGGGAGGCCCGGCCACGACGAGATCGCCGAGTCGTGGACGCACATTGAGATCGCCGCGCGGCCCGGCGCCGTCCACGCGGCGGAACTGGAACAGGAACTGCGCGGGGTCCTGCACGACGTCCGGGTGGCCGTGGAGGACTACGCGCAGATGCAGGCCATGGCGGTCAGGCTGGCCGACCGGCTGGCCGCGGAGGAGGGCCCCAGGGTGCCGGCCGAGACCCAGGCGCTGCTGCGCTGGCTGGCCGACAACCACTTCACGTTCCTCGGTTACCGGGAGTACGACCTGGTGGACGGGCCCGACGGAATGGCGCTGCTCGCGGTGGCCGGCACCGGCCTGGGCATCCTGCGGGACGACCGGCACAGCTCGAACTCCTTCGCGGCGCTGCCAGCCGAGGTGCGCGCCAGGGCCACAGACCCGCAGCGGCTGATCCTGACCAAGGCGAATTCGCAGTCCACCGTGCACCGGCCGAGCTATCTCGACTACGTCGCCGTCAAGCGGATCGACGAGACCGGCGAGGTCCGCGGCGAGTACCGGTTCCTCGGCCTGTACACGCACGCCGCCTACCACGAGAGCATCACCCGCATCCCGGTACTGCGCCGCAAGCTGGCCAGCGTGCTGGAGGCAGCCGGGATGACCCCCGACAGCCATGACGGCCAGGACCTGGCCGAGATCCTTGAGGGTTACCCGCGCGAAGAGCTCTTCCAGATCTCCGTGCCGGAGCTCACCCCGATCGCCGTCGGGGTGCTCGGCATGCGCCAGCGCAGGCAGACCCGGCTTTTCATGCGCAAAGACACCTACGGCCGGTACATGTCCTGCCTCGTCTACCTGCCCAGGGACCGGTACACCACGCCGATCCGGCTGCGCGTGCAGGAGATCCTGCGAGCCGCCTTCGACGGGGTATCCGTCGACTATGCGGCCACGGTCACCGAATCAGCGCTGGCCAGGCTGCACGTGGTGGTGCGCATCGAGCGCGGGCGGCGGCTCCCCGAAGTGGACGCGGCACGGCTGGAACGGAAATTGGCCGCCACCGTCCGCTCCTGGGACGAAGACCTCGTCCAGGAGGCGATCCGCAAGCTGGGCGAGCGCCAGGCCCGGGCGCTGCTGGAGATCTGCCGGGACTCGATCCCCGAGACCTACAAGGCGGACGTGCCCGCGCAGTACGCGCTGACCGACCTGACCCGCGTGCTCAGCCTGCTGGAGTCCGACCAGACCATCGCCTTCGACCTGTGGGAGGCCGAGAGCTTCGCTGGCGGCAGGCCCGTACCGGAGGAGCCGTCCCGCGACCCGCGCGACGCCGCGCCACGAGTCTGGCGGCTGACCATCTACCGGACAGGTTCGCCGATCACCCTCACCGACGTCCTGCCGCGCCTCCAGCACATGGGCGTGGAAGTCGTTGATGAGCATCCTTACGAGTTTTCCGGGGAGTGCCTCAGCGAGCCGTTCTGGATATATGACTTTGGCTTGCGCAGAACCGGCGGTCAGGCGGCTCATCCGGGACCGCTCAAGGTCACGTTCGAGAACGCGCTGACCGCGCTGTGGCGGAGCGTGATCGAGGATGACGGGTTCAACGCGCTGGTGCTTGACGGCCAGCTGACCTGGCGGCAGATCGTGGTGGTCCGCGCCTACGCCAAGTACCTGCGCCAGGCGGGCACCCGGTTCAGCCAGGATTACATCGAGCGGGTGCTGCGCGCCAACACCACGGTGACCAGGCTCCTTGTCCGCCTGTTCGAGTCCAGGTTCGACCCCGTACTCCAGGGCGGGGAGGCTGAACGCAGCGAGGCGATCGCCGAGGAGATCCTCGGCGAACTCGACGATGTCGCGGTCCTGGACCACGACCGGGTGCTCCGCGCCTACCTGGCACTGATCCAGGCCACGCTGCGGACCAACTACTTCCGGGCGATGCCGGGCGGCGCGGGCGGCGCTGACCTGCCGTACCTGGTGTTCAAGCTGGACGCGGCAGCGGTGCCCGACCTGCCTGCTCCCCGGCCGCAGTTCGAGTTGTTCGTGTACTCCCCGCGCCTGGAGGCGGTGCACCTTCGGTTCGCGGCGGTGGCCCGAGGCGGGCTGCGCTGGTCAGACCGGAGCGAGGACTTCCGCACCGAGATCCTGGGCCTGGCCAAGGCGCAGGAGGTGAAGAACTCGATCATCGTGGCGTCCGGTGCCAAGGGCGGGTTCGTCTGCAAGCGCCTGCCGGACCCGGCGGATCGTGAGGCACACCAGGCCGAGGTGCTCGCCTGCTACAGCACCTTCATCAAGGCCATGCTGGACGTCACCGACAACCTGCATGCGGGCCGGATCGTACCGCCGCCGGGCGTGGTCAGGCACGACGGGGACGACCCTTACCTGGTCGTCGCCGCCGACAAGGGCACCGCGACCTTCTCCGACACGGCCAACGAGATCTCCGAAAGCTATGGGTACTGGCTGGGCGACGCGTTCGCCTCCGGCGGCTCCGAGGGCTACGACCACAAGAAGATGGGGATCACCGCCCGCGGCGCCTGGGAGTCGGTCAGGTTCCATTTCGCCACACTGGGCCTGGACGTGGACTCCGATGGCTTCACCGTCGCGGGGATCGGTGACATGTCCGGGGACGTGTTCGGCAATGGGATGCTCCTGTCCCGCCAGATCAAGCTGGTCGCCGCCTTCGACCACCGGCACATCTTCATTGACCCGGACCCGGATCCCGGGGTGAGCTTCGCGGAGCGGGAGCGGACGTTCGCCCTGCCGCGTTCCTCGTGGGTGGACTACAACCCGTCGCTGATCTCGGCGGGCGGCGGGGTGTGGCCACGGACCGCGAAGTCCGTCCGGCTGTCCCCGCAAGTCCAGGCCGTCCTGGGACTGGACGACGGTGCGCTCGCCATGTCCCCGGACCAGTTGATCTCTGCCATCCTCCGGGCGCCAGTGGACCTGTTGTGGAACGGCGGGGTCGGCACGTACGTGAAAGCAGCCGCCCAGTCGAACGCGGACGTGGGGGACCGGGCCAACGACGCGGTCCGCGTTGACGCCCCCCAGGTGCGGGCCAGGGTGATCGGGGAGGGCGGGAACCTGGGGCTGACGCAGGCGGCCAGGATCGAGTACGCGCTCGCCGGGGGCCTGGTCAACACGGACTTCATCGACAATTCGGCGGGCGTGGACACCTCCGACCACGAGGTGAACATCAAGATCCTGCTGGCTGACAGTGTCAGCCGCGGCGATCTCGCCCCGGCCGACCGGAACCGGCTGCTGCACGAGATGACCGGCGAGGTCGGCACC
>DAIRVB010000150.1:0-8416 GCA_036803065.1 Streptosporangiaceae bacterium | reverse complement strand
CCATCACCGGCATCACCGGCACCGGTGATGGCAGGCACCCGTGATGGCAGGCACCCGTGATGGCAGGCACCGCCAGCCGCGCCGAGCCGGGAGCGACCACCCAGCTCTAGGGGGCGACCACCCAGCTGCGGCGCTGCGCGGCGAGCTGGGTGACCAGGCTCGCCGAGCCGCGATCCTTGGCGAACAGCCGCTCCCGCTCGTTGATCGGGATGATCCACAGCCACCGCACGGGATCGCCGCCGAAGGCGAATCCGGACAGGTCCGGAACGTCCGGCCCGAGTAGCCGGGCGGGCTCGTCGAGCAGCAGCACCGCTGTATTCCCGCCGCCGAGCGGGAAGGTCGCGGGCTCGTGGTACCACCGGATGCTGTGGCCGTGCCCGAACCAGGTAACCGCGCGCCACGGGTACTGGGCCAGCCAGAGGAAGATCCGGGCCGCCTCCGGGCTCGGCATGGTGGTGGCCACGGCCAGCTCGATCCGCGCCGAGGAACTGGGGTCTTCCGCGTACTGCTCCACCACCGGCATCCGCTGGCAGCTCATCCCGATCGTGGTGAGAACCGTGAACGGGCGGCTCCTGGTGGGTGGCCGCTCGGAGACCCCGGCCAGCGGCATCTTGCCCGTGCTGACGTCCCAGTAGCGCGCCCCCGGGCCCAGCCGGCCGAGCAGATGGCCGAGGACGGCCTTCTGGAAGCCGCCCCAGGCGTCCTCGCCCGCTCGCCACCGCCAGAACGCGGTCGCCCGGTCCGCGCGGGGTCCTAGCCCTTCCATGGCGTCATCGAGCGACCAGCCGAACGGGGTCTGCCCGATGACATCCCGGCCGTACCCGGGCATGCCCTTGGACATGTCGCACCAGCCGGGGATCGCGGCGAGGAGCTGGCCGCCTTCGACGATGGCTACGCCATCGCCCTCCTCGAACCACAGTGCCCGCAGCGTGCGAGGATCGAACGCGGGCCTGCCCCCCGGGTGCCTGGTGTGCCCGGCGGGCATCATTGGGGCCTGCCCCGTAGTGAGATCATCGGGATCTGTGGTTGTCGGGGCGGGCAGGTGATTGGCTATCCAGGTGGCGGCGACCACGGCTGCGTCGTCGTAGAGGTAGGCCGCCGTGGTCACTCCGTCATATTCCACGACCACCCGGCGGGTGGCGTACGGGCTCTCGCTCTCCAGCAGGATCTCCGGCCGTCCCGGGCGCGCCGCGTCCCTGGTCCCTCGCGGGCCTTTGCGCAGCGTCGGCATGCAGTGAAATCTACCGATTCGCCGCAGGTCATCATGTAGCCGTTACGGATATTGTTAAGAGTTTGCAACGGCCTGTATCTGGCCCGGGCGGGCCGCCTGTTACGAAGGAGCACTGTTGCCAGGACGAGGATCTTCGCTTCGGCCGCCGCGGCACCTGGCTGACCTCGACCCGGCTGCCCGCCGCGCCGCGGCGGACCAGCTCGTCGGCCTGCCATTCCGGGGTGACCAGCTGTCCCGGCACTATTTCGCGCGGCTCACCGATGATCCTGCTGAGATGACCGATCTCCCGGCGGCCACCCGGGCGGAGCTAGTCGGCGCGCTACTGCCGCGGCTGCTCACCGCGCAGCGCGAGCAGACCTGCGATGAGGGCATGACCCGCAAGACGCTGTGGCAGGCATTCGACGGCGCGTACGTCGAATCGGTGCTGATGCGCTACCCGGGCCGGGTCACCATGTGCGTGTCGTCTCAGTCCGGCTGCGGGATGGGCTGCCCGTTCTGTGCGACCGGTCAGGCCGGGCTGACCAGGAACCTGTCCGCCGCCGAGATCGTCGCTCAGGTGGTCGAGGGTGCCCGCCTGCTGGCCCGTGGCCAGCTGCCAGGCGGCCCGGGCCGCGTCTCCAACGTGGTCTTCATGGGCATGGGGGAGCCGCTCGCCAACTACGCCAGCGTCCTGACGGCGGTGCGGCGGCTGACTGACCCCGTTCCTGACGGGCTCGGTATCTCCCAGCGGTCGGTAACCGTGTCCACGGTCGGCCTGGTCCCGGCGATCCGCAAGCTCACCGCCGAGGGGCTCGCGGTGACCCTCGCCGTCTCGCTGCACGCGCCCGACGATGAGCTGCGGGACGAACTGGTGCCGGTGAACAAGCGGTGGAAGGTGGCCGAGGTGCTCGACGCCGCCTGGGCCTACACCGGCGCCACGGGCCGGCGGGTGTCCATCGAGTACGCGCTGATCCGTGAGGTCAACGATCAGGCGTGGCGGGCGGACGCCCTCGGCGACCTGCTGGCCGGCCAGCTGGCGCACGTCAACCTGATCCCGCTCAACCCGACACCAGGCTCCCGCTGGACCGCGTCGGAGCCCGGGGTGATGCGCGAGTTCGAGGCGCGGCTCGCGGCCCAGGGCATCCCGGTCACGGTCCGCGACACCCGGGGCAGCCAGATCGACGGAGCCTGCGGCCAGCTAGCCGCGCCCGCCATGGCGGCCCCGGTGACGCTGGCCGCGCCCACGCTGGCGGCGCGGCGGCGGGGAGTACAGTAACCGGTCATGTCAGCCAAGGATGCCCTGGCTAGGCGCGCTACCGCCAGGTCGCATGGCGGCTGGTGCACCACGCCTAGCGGTCCGCACAGCGGGCGGGGATGATCACCGCGGAGACCCCGGCCGGGCGCCGGTTCGCGGTGTTCGGCGCTGGCTCGGTCATCGGGTTCCCGACCGGGTCCGTGTACGGCGAGAAATGGATCGAGATCGGCGAGGGCACCATGATCGGCGCGCAGGTGACTCTCTCGGCGGGCATCCTCCCTGGGCAGGATCTGAGCGATTTCTCCCCGGTACTGCGCGTGGGCGACCGCTGCGTGATCGGCCGGGGCAGTCACATCGTGGCGCACCAGTCGATCGTGATCGGCGATGACGTCTACACCGGCCCGTACGTCTACATCACCGACCAGAACCACGGCTACGCCGACCCGGACATCCCGATCGGGCGGCAGTGGCCGAGCAACACGGCCGTCTCCATCGGCCAGGGAAGCTGGCTCGGTGCGGGCGCGATCGTTTTGCCTGGCGCATGTATCGGCCGGAACGTGGTGGTGGCCGCGGGCTCGGTGGTGCGCGGCCAGGTGCCCGACCGATGCGTGGTCGCGGGGGTCCCGGCCAGGGTCGTCCGCGAGTATTCGGCCGCTGCCGGATGGGCACGGCCATCCCCGGTACTGGGCGAACGTGCCTGATCACGCAGGAAACCGGTCACGTATCTGTCACGATGGGGGCAGCCGCCGTCATCGGCGGTGGCGAATCCGATACTGAGGTCGCCGCGCAACCGGGAGTGAGCATCCGGGCGGCCTGGCCGGAACCCCCGAGAGGGCACGTGGAGGGATCAAGCGACCTCGTCGCTAGCGCGGCGTACCAGCCTGAGCCGGCGGCCGTGGCCGCGGCGCGCCGCTTCGTGCGTGAGACGCTGCAGTCCTGGCTGCCGGCCGAGCAGGCCCCGGCGGGCAGCGGGCTGGTGGATGACGCGGTCCTGCTGACGAGCGAGCTGGTCACCAACGCCGTGGTGCACGCGGGAACACCGGTCCATGTCACCTGCAAGCTGGCCGACGGCGGCCTCGAGGTGATGGTCCGCGACAGCCTGCCGGCCAGCATGGTTCCGGGCGGGGCCAAAGACGAGAACATTGCTACCGAACGCACCAGCGGCCGCGGGCTTCTGCTGCCTTCCGCGCTCGCGTCGGCGTGGGGAGTCACCTACGGGCGGGCGGCCAAGGCAGTCTGGTTCCGGATGAGCCTGGCCAGTGCCCGCGAGGACGGGTCCGGGGATTCACCGGCTAGCCAGCCTGCCGCCGGCCAGTCCAGCGCCGGCCAGTCCAGCACCGGCCAGCGGGGGCCGGAGCGCTCCATGGGGTCCGGCTACGACGAGTTGCTGGCCCGCACGGTCGAGTCGGCGCGCGCCGCGCTGGCCGCGGACGCTGCCTATGTCCTGATGCCGGACGAGGACGGCGATCTGCGGGTGCGCGCCGTGGCGGGGGCCCGCTCCGCCGAACTGCTCGCCGCGCCACCCTCGGTGCTCGCTGCCGGATTCCTCGTGGCTGACCAGGTGACCGGGGTGCTGGCGGTCGCCGGGGCCCTTCCCGGCCAGTTCGCCAAGGGGGCCGCGGGGCAGTTGCAGCAGCTGGCGGACCAGGTTGCCGCGCCCCTGGAGCGATCCAGGCTGGCCGACATCGAGCTGCGCAGGAAGGCCAGGGCCGGTGTCGCGGCCGAGGCGAGCGACCTGCTGGCCGGCCCTGCGGATCAGGACGCGATCCTGGCCCTCGCGGGCCGGGCCGTGGTCCCGCGGCTGGCCGCGTGGTGCGCTGTGCTTCTCGCCCAGCCCGATGGGACGCTGCAGGTTGCCTACGTGCAGCACGCTGAGGAGTCTCGTTGTGCTGCTCTGTCCTGGGTTGCCGGGCGCGCGTGCCCGGTCGCGCCGTGGGACCCGCACCAGCGGCCGGACCGGCCCGGCCCGGCCCGGGCGTGGCGGCTGGCCACAGCGGACCTGTCCGGGGCGCCACCAGGGGCGGCGGAGCTGGCGGCTGGCGGTGCATGGTGCGTCCCGCTGACGGCGCGCGGCGGCACTCTCGGGCTGCTCGCCATCGGCAGCCCGGCCACGGGCAGGCTGCCCAGGGAGGTCGCCGGGCTGGCCGAGGACCTGTCCCGGCGGATCGCGCTCGCCTTGGACAGCGCCCTGCTGGCGGCGCGGCAGGAGCTGACCAGCGAGGCGCTGCGGCGCACGCTCCTACCGCCGGAGCTGCCCCGGAGCCCCGGTATCGACCTGGCCGTGGCGCACGACCTGGCGGCGGGGGGCAGCGAGGCGGGCGGAGATTTCTGTGACGTGTTCCCCGTGGGGGAGGGCCGGTGGCGGTTTGCTGTCGGCGAGGCGTGCGGCACCCAGCCGGAAGCCGCGGCGATGACGTCCCTCGCCCGGCACGCGCTGCGGATCCTGGCCGGCGAGGGGCACTCCGTCCCGGTGGTGCTGGGCAGGCTCAACGAACTGCTGGTCGACGACGGCGCGCCGGGAAGGTTCCTGACCCTGGTGCACGGCGAAATTGTGGCCGGCTGGCCAAGCCTGATCACACTCGCGTGCGCGGGGCAGCCACTGCCGTTGCTGTTGCGGTCGCCTGGGGACCCACTGTCCGGTGGCGACGGTCCCGCGGCGGAGCCGTCCGTCCCCGAGCGCGCCGCGCTGCCTCAGCCGATTCTCGGGGTGATCGAGGGACTCCTTTTCGAGGCGCAGACGATCCGCCTTGCCCCCGGTGACCTGCTGCTCTGCGTGACCGACGGGGTGACAAGGCGGCGGGACGGCAACCGCCTGCTCGATGACGACGACGGGCTGGCCCGGCTGCTGGCCGGGTGCGTCGGCCTGCCCGCGGATGTGGTGGCGGCCAAGGTGCACGAGGAAGTGCGCGCGTTCGGCGGACGGCCGCCGGCCGATGGAATGGCGCTGCTGGCCATCCGCGCGGCGTAGCGCGTCTGTGTTGTTCAGGATTCGCGCTGTTCAGGGCCCTGCTGTTTCGGGCCCTGCTGTTTCGGGCCCTGCTGTCTAGGACTCTGCTGTCTCGGCCCTGCTGTTTCGGCACGGATCTGGGGCCGGAACATCTCGCCACGCAGGGCGCGCCCAACGAGGTCGACGGCCTGGGCGGTGGCCACGAGCCTGCGGCCCTCCCCCCGGTAGGCCGCGAGCACCGCGTCGACTCCATGCTCTGGCAGCACGTCACCCAGCTCGCTCCGGGCGGTCCGGTACCCCTGCCGGGCGCCCTCCACGCAGGCCGCCACGTGGTGCGTGGCCAGCACGGCCAGCGCGATGGGATGGCGCCGCAGCACGCCGTACAGCCGGTAGTCGGGTGGCACCACGTCGAGCAGCCAGGCCACCGCCGTGCGCTCAAAATCATCGCTGCCCGGTGGGTGCACCCCGGCGGGCCACCCGGGCGGCAGGTACGCTGCCATACCCGCACAATAGCAGAGGTTCGAACTAGTGTTCCATGGCGGACTGGGGGCATTGAGTGCGGCGTCCGGGTTGCGGAGTCACCGGGTCGGTGCTGGCTGGCCCAGGGCGCCAGGCCCGGAACGCCTTGCGGGCATGCCGTGCCTCGCTGATGCGCTGCATCTTCTCGGCGCGTACCAGCATGTCCCTGACATGCTCGGCGGCAAGCACCTTCACCATCGCGGGATGCATGGCTTTCCTCTCGATCCGGGCCAGTGGTCCTGGCCCTACAGGTCGAGACTCGCCGTAAGACGGGCAACTCCGCATGGGGCGGATGCCTTATCTCCACGCCCGTAACGGCACTTAGGGCTCCGGGGGAGACTGACCGGGCTGAGACCAGCCGAAACATTCCCGTCACACCGGCGCGCGATAATTCGCGGGGTGACAGGGGCATACGCCGGCTGGCGTGGACACGTGATCGTCTGCGGGCTGCACGGGGTTGGCCTGCGGATCGTTGAGCAGCTGAACCTCTCCGGAGTCCCGGCGGTGGTCGTGGACGATGATCCGGACATGCGGCTGGTCCGCAGCCTCATCGGCTGGGGGGTGCCGCACATCGCCGGCAGTTCCCGGTCGGCGGAGATCCTCGCCGAAGCCGGGCTGCCCGGCGCCACGGCGGTCATCTGCGCGCTGGAGGATGACCTGCACACGCTGGAGACGGCCCTGCTGACCCGCGAACTCCGCGCCGATGTGCGGGTGGTCGTGCAGCTGGGGAACCCGGCCGTAGGCCGGGCGCTGGCCGGGATCCAGATCTCGGTCCTGGACGTCGCCGGACTGTCCGCTCCGTCGATTGTCGAGGCGTGCCTGCGGTCGGCTCAGGAGATCAGGCTGGCTGACGAGCGTTTCTTCGCCGCGCGGATCGTGGCGCCGAGGGCCGCCAGCCTGCGGGAGCTGTACGGGGCGCTGGCCCCGATCGCCGTCATGCCCGCCGCCGGGGGCGACGTCGTGGTCTGCCCTGGCCGTGACCATCAGCTGCGGGAGGGGGATGGCGTGACGCTGATCGGCACCCCGGACGAGCTCCGCGCGGCCGGGGTGACCGCCCGCTTTGACCGCCCGGCAGGTGTCGCGGCCGTGCCGTCGCGAAGAGTCCGCTACGTCCGGCACCTGGTCCTGTCAGTACTGCACGCAGCGGACCGCCGGCTGCTGTCCGCACTGGCTGGGCTGTTCGCGGTCCTGGTGACCTCCACCTTCGTGCTGCGCCTCGCCTACCACCTGCCCGGGGCACAGCGGATTCCGCTGCTGAACGCCGCTTACTTCACCGTGGAGACGATCACCACGGTCGGCTATGGCGACTACTCCTTCCGCGGCCAGCCGGCCTGGCTGATGGCGGGCGCGATCTGCCTGATGCTGCTCGGCGCCCTGTTCGTCGCGGTCTTCTTCGCCATGCTCACCAACACGCTCGTTAGCCGGCGCATCGAGGAGTCACTGGGCAGGCAGCGGATCACCGGGCTGAGCGGCCACGTTCTGGTGATCGGCCTGGGTGCGGTCGGCATCCAGGTGGCTAGGGGGCTGGTCGCCGCGGGCGCGGACGTCGTAGTCGTGGAGAAGAGCGAGAGTAACCGGCATCTCGGGCTCAGCCGCGCCCTGGGCGTGCCGGTCGTGATCGCCGACGCCACGCAGCCGCAGACATTGGAGTCGGTCAGCCTGGCCAGCGCCTCCGCCGTCGCCGTGCTGACCAGTGACGACCTCGCCAACCTGGAGACCGGCCTGGCGGTCCGCGATCAGCTGGGGCCGCGCTGGGGCGCCACGCCGGTGGTGCTGCGCATGTTCGATCCGCAGCTGGCCCGCAGCGTCCGGGCCAACTTCGGGTTCACGTTCGTCCGCTCCACAGCCGCGCTCGCCGCCCCGTGGTTCGTTGGCGCCGCGCTCGGCCTCGACGTGCTGAACACGTTTTACGTGGGGGACGAGCCGCTGCTGGTGGCCCGGCTCACCGTCACCCCCGGCGGCGGGCTGAACGGGCTGGCGATGCGCGATCTCGCGGCCCGGACCCGGGTGCTCGCGATCAGCCGGGCCGCCGACGGGGGGTACCTGGAGCACCCGCCCCGGCGTGGCACCCGGTTCCGCGCGGGAGATCAGGCCTACCTGATCGGCCCCTACGAGGAACTGCTCGCGGTACTGCGCCGTGACCGGCCCACGCCGCAGGTCGGCTCCGTGCCCCAGGCCGCGCCGGCCGAGGGGGATAGCACGGGGCCGCGGGATGGCACCGGGCTTCAAGCTGGCACGGGGCCGTCGGCTGAGACGGCGGGTCAGCGGAGCGGCCGCTCGCGGCGCGGTCCCTGATTCACGGTGGCCGCCCACGGAGGTGGATCGTCGGGCAGTCCGGCATTCCCGGTGGCACGCCTGCCTCGCGTCAGATGCGGCCGGGCCCGGCGGTGGCGCCGATCCGGCTGAGCGGAGCCTGCCGGAGGCCCGAGGCCGACAGTCACCGCCCCCCCGCCCGTGGCTGACTGCCCGACCGTCAGCGATCCCC
>DAIRVB010000149.1:4360-8467 GCA_036803065.1 Streptosporangiaceae bacterium | reverse complement strand
CGGGCGCCTGAAGCGTGGGCAGCCGGGCGGGCCAGACGTGACTTGCAGGCCCTGCTGGAGCGTGCGCCGCGGACCGCGCGGCGGTATGACAGTGGGTCGCTCCAGGTGGTGCCCCTCGACGCTATCGTGCCCGGAGACCTGCTGATGGTGGCGTCGGGTGAGGTTGTGCCGGCTGACGGCACTCTCGCCGCGACGCTCGCGGTCTTGGATGAGTCGGCGCTGACCGGCGAGCCGCGTCCTGTTGAGCGATCCGCGGGGGAGCCGGTCCGCAGCGGTGTGGTGAACGCGGGCGGCCCATTTGACCTGCGGGCGGCGGCAACTGCTGAGGGCAGCACCTACGCCGGGATCGTCCGCCTGGTGGCCGAAGCCGAGAGCTCCCAGGCACCGTTCGTGCGGCTGGCTGACCGTTATGCGTTGTGGTTCCTGGGGCTGGGCCTGGCCGCAGCCGGGGCGGCGTGGGCCGTGGCTGGGATGGCGCGGGCGGTGGCGGTCCTGGTTGTGGCCACCCCATGCCCGCTCATCCTCGCTGCCCCGGTCGCGCTGGTGTCGGGGCTGTCGGTGGCGGCGCGGCGCGGCGCGGTAATCAAGGGCGGTGGCGTACTCGAGCGGCTGGCCCGGTGCACGACGCTGCTCCTCGACAAGACCGGAACGCTGACCAGCGGGCACCCGTCCCTGGCCGCCATTATCCCGGCGGGCCCGCTGGCGGCCGGGGAGGTACTGTCCCTGGCGGCGTCCCTGGACCAGGTATCCCAGCATGTCCTGGCCAGCGCGGTCGTGAGCGCCGCAGTACAGCGGCACTGCGAGCTGGCGTTGCCGGAACAGGTGCAGGAGGTTCCCGGTCGGGGGATCCGCGGAATCGTCGCTGGTCACCGGGTGGCCGTCGGCACGGCGGACTGGGCAGCAGTGACCGGCACGCCGGCCTGGGCGAAGACCGCGCGCCGCCGGGCCCGGCTCGACGGCGCGCTGACAGTGTTCGTCGCAGTGGATGGCCAGCCGGCGGGGGTGCTGGTCCTGGATGACCCGGTCCGGCCCGACGCCGGCCGGACCATCCGCGCCCTGCGCAATGGCGGGATCCGGCGGATCGTCATGGTGACCGGTGACCGCGCGGACGTGGCAGACACGGTTGGCGCGGTGATCGGCGTCGACGAGGTGCTCGCTGAGCGGACTCCTGCGGAGAAGCTCGACGCCGTACGCCTGGAGCAACGGCGCGCGCCTGTGATCATGGTCGGTGACGGGATCAACGACGCTCCCGCGCTGGCACTGGCGGACGTAGGGGTCGCCATGGGCGCCCGTGGGGCCACTGCGTCTTCCGAAGCCGCCGACGTGGTGCTCACCGTCGACCGGCTCGACCGCCTCGGCGAAGTGACCGCGGTCGCGCGCCGCACCCAGCGGATCGCGCTGCAGAGCGTGCTGGCCGGGATGGCCATGTCGCTGGTGGCAATGGGCGCGGCGGCGGCCGGCCTGCTGCCCGCGGTGTGGGGTGCGCTGCTGCAGGAGCTGATAGACGTGGCGGTGATCCTCAACTCGCTGCGCGCGTTGCGCTCCGGCCCGGCAGGCGCCCGCCTGGCCGCCCAGGACGCCGCGCTCACCAGGCGCTTCCATGATGAGCACGTGAGGATCCGGAGCTGCATCGAGCAGCTGCGCACCGTCGCAGATGTCCTCGGGATCGCGCCGCCCGCAGCGGCCATGGTCCAAGTTCGCAGCGCGCACCGGCTGCTGGTGGAGGAGATCGGGCCGCACGAGAAGGCAGAGGAACAGGAACTTTATCCGGCCCTGGACCGGCTTCTTGGCGGGGATGATCCGACAGCGACCATGAGCAGGGCACACGCCGAGATCGCCCATCAGATCAGGCGGCTCGGCCAGCTCCTCGACGACATCGGCTCCACGCCGGACGATGTGGACATCGCCGACCTGCGCGGCCTGCTGTACGGGCTGCACGCCATCCTTAGGCTGCACACCGCCCAGGAGGACGAAAGCTATCTCTCGCTGGGCGAAGATCAGGAGGCCCTGCCGCCTGCGCTCCCAGTCAGCCGGCCTCGCCAGTGAGCCGGGGCAATGAACCTTGAGGATCGGGTGGATCTGCTCACGGAGCTGGGTTCTCGGCCTTGCGCTGCCGGGAGTAACGCCAGATGGCGACGGCCAGGGCGATCACAACGACTGCGGCGATGATGTACGTGGGGCCGTGGAAGCCGTTGACGATTGACTGCCAGTTGGCGCCCACGGCATATCCGGCGTAGGCCAGCGCGGCCGTCCACGGAATGCAGCCGATGGTCGTGTAGATCCCGAATCGCACCGGTTCCATGCCCGCGATCCCGGCCGGCAGTGAGATGAAGGTTCGCACGACCGGCAGCAAGCGGCCGATCAGGACGGCCCTGGCACCGTACCGGGCGAACCAGAGGTTGGCGCGATCGAGGTCGTGCTCGCGTAGCCAGAACCGGCTGCCCCACCGCCGCAGCGCGGGCTGACCGCCGTAACGGCCCACCGCCCACGCGATGTAGCTGCCGACGACGTTGCCCGCCACGCCGGCGATGATCACGGCGATCAGGTTGAGCCTGGTCCCCGGGACAGCGCCGGCGGCGAGCGCGCCGCCGAAAGTCATGATCAGCTCAGAGGGGACCGGTATGCACGCCGATTCCGCCACCATGAGCAGGAAGATGGCGAGGTACCCGTAGGTGGCTATGAAGTGCTGCACGGACTTGCTTTCTTCCTGTAGTGGGATCCCGTGGTGGCTGGGGGCGGGGCGGGCATCACTTCACCAGGCCGAGGTAGGCGACACTGGCCAGGCCTGCGATGAGGCAGTAGACCCCGAACGGGGTGAGGGTCCGGGTGCGCAGGTAGCGGAGCAGGAAGCGGACTGACAGGTAGGCGCCGACGCCGGACAGCACGCTGCCCAGCAGGATCTGGCCGTGGATCCCGGCGCCGAGCGGGCCGAGCAGGTCCGGGATCTTCAGCGCGCCGGCCGCCAGGATGACGGGAGTGGCGAGCAGGAACGCGAACCTGGCGGCGTCCTCGCGGGACAGCCCGCGCGTCATGCCGGCGACCATGGTGACTCCGTCCCGGCTGATTCCGGCCAGCAGCGCCAGGATCTGCGCGGACCCGACGGTTACCGCCTGCGGGTAACTCATCGCGGCCAGCCGCCGGTCAGCCTGGACCGTCCCGGCCTGCTCGCGCTGGCGCTGGTAACGGCCGTCGGCCGAGTGCCTGGGCCCCCCCACCAGCTCAGCGGGCTCCCGTGCTTCGGCGATCGCGGAGTCGGCCGCTAGCGACACGCGGGTCCGGTAACGCTCCCCGGCCAGAAGGATGAGGCCGTTCACGGCGAGGAAGATCCCGGCGATCACCGGCTTGCCGAAGATGACCCGGAAGGCGTGCTCGAATGCCAAGCCGACGATCCCGACCGGGATGGTCGCCAGGATGATCATCCAGGCCAGTTTCTGGTCGGCGGTGTCAACCTCGCGATCTCGTATCGAGGAGAAGAAGCCGCCGACGATCCTGACCCAGTCCCGCCAGAAGTAGATAATGAGCGCGATCGCGGTGGCGACGTGCAGCCCGACGATGAACGCGAGATAGGGCGACTCGGTCGTGGCGACGTTGAGGTCGCGGGCCCAGCTGCCACCGACGATGGCGGGTATCAGCACACTATGGCCCAGGCTGGAGACCGGGAACATCTCGGAGACGCCCTGGACGAGGCCGACGACGGCCGCCTCCAGGTAGGTCAGGTGGGTCATGCCGGGCCCCTTCACTGAGGATCAATGGTGTCGCGCGCGTCCCCGGCCACCGGGCAATCCGCGAAGGGGCGCGCCCGGCGGGAAGCCGCAATGGCATACTCGAGCCCGTCGGGTTCTACAGCAACTGTAGAGCATCTACAGGATTCGTAGATGATAACCGGGACAGGAGGCGTCCGGCGTGCTTGATCACAGCCCCCAGGATGCCTCCGGAAGCTCGGCTGGCGCGGCGCGGCGTGCCGCAGGAGCGCTGGAATCCGAGATCCTCGGGATACTTCGCCAGGCGAGCGGGCCGCTCAGCCCCGGCGAGGTCCGCCAGCAGCTCGCGGCAGCGCAGCAGGGAGAAGCGCAGCAGGGAGAACTGTCGTACAGCACGGTCGTCACC
>DAIRVB010000149.1:0-4260 GCA_036803065.1 Streptosporangiaceae bacterium | reverse complement strand
AGCGCAGCAGGGAGAAGCGCAGCAGGGAGAACTGTCGTACAGCACGGTCGTCACCATCGTTTCCCGGCTGCACGCGAAGGGCCTGCTGACGCGCCAGCGGGTCGGGCGCGGGTTCACCTACACGCCAGTCGATGAGGCCAGCCTCGCGGCCAGCCGGATGAGGCATGCGCTGGGCACCGGTACCGACCGCGGTGCAGTGCTGAGCCGGTTCGTGTCCGGGCTCTCCGGGCGTGATGCCCGGCTGCTGAGCCGCCTGCTGGCCGGCGACGGGGACCCGCCGGCCGCGGATCGTGACCGGGCTGAAGGGCGGGAGTAGGCGCATGTGGCATCTGTACCTGCCACTGATCATCCCGGCACTGATCATCCCGGCACTGGCCGGGGCAGCCGCCCGCCCGCTGGCGGCCCGGCTGGAGCCGCGCCAGGCGACCTGGCTGCTCACATCCGCCACGGTGGCACTGGCCGGGTGCAGCACGGCCGCGCTGGCGCTGCTGGCCGCGTTCGCCGCAGCCAGGACGCCGGTACTGGCAGCGGTGGGGGAATACTCGCAGGCAGTCATGCGGCGCGGTGATCCCATCTCCGCGCCCGCCGGGGCGGCTGCCGCGCTGGCGCTGGCCGGTGCGGGGGCGGCAGTCGCGGTCATGTTCCGCAACCGGGCACGTGCCCTGGCTGAGTCATACCGGCGCGCCGCCGGGCTCGAAGCCGACGACGGCATCGTTGTCATGCCCGGCCCGTTCATCGAGGCTTACGCGCTGCCCGGCTGGCCCGGTCGCATCGTGGTCTCGGGTCACCTGCTCGACAGCCTGGACAGCCGGCGAAGGGCTGCGCTGATCGCCCACGAGCAGGCGCATCTGGCCGGCCGGCACCATCTCTTCGCCGCCGTGGCCCGCTTGGCGGCCGCGGCCAACCCGCTACTGCTGCCGATTTCCCGCTCGGTGGAATACACCGTGGAGCGCTGGGCTGACGAGCACGCTGCCGCTGTCACCGGCGACCGCAGGCTGGTGGCGGAGACCATCGGCCAGGTGGCATTGCTCGCCCGCCCCCGTCGCCGGCGGGCGGCCGGAATCGCGCTGGGCATCGTCAGGCCGCGGCCCCGGCGCGTATCAGTGGCCTGGGCCGGCCCGGTGCCCCGGCGCGTCGCCGCCCTGCTGACTGCGCCACCGCGGCGGCGGACCATCCTGCTCGCCGCCTCGGCTGCGATCGTCGTGCTCGCCGGGGTAGCCGCTCTGGAAGCGGCCAGTGACCTGCACGCCCTGCTTGAACTCGCCCAAGCGGCCCGGTAAGCGCGGGGGCTACGCGGCGCTGCCCGGGCGGTGGCGTGCCTGGCGGCCGGCAATCAGGTGGCGGGCCAGCGCAGCGGCCTGGTCCCGGATCTCCGGGATGGCGGTCGTCTCGTACCAGTGCCCCCGCAGGGGCGGGCCGAGCGTGAAAATGGTGCTGCTGGACCGGCCGGCCGCGTCGAGCACCGCGCCGCTGGAGTCGGCGTCGATCCCGAGCCGCAGCGGGTCCGGCCGGGCGAGCCCGCTACTGAGAAGGTCCTGCAGCAGCGGGTCGGCGGTGGCAGCTATGTCCGAAGCGGGACCGGTGCCGTTGACCAGCCAGCCGGCGGTGAGCTCGGCGCTGGTTCCGGCACGGTCGATGCGGACGCGCAGGCCTGCGCGGTCCCCGGCAACCGCGGTGATACGGCCCTGGAGCACGGACAGCCTGCCGGTGCACCGGAGTTCGGTAATCCGGCGGGCGGTCGCGGGAGGCATGCGATGGCGGTGGACCTCCCAGTAGCGCGCGACGTGGCGGAGAAACAGGCGCTTGTCCCGGATCGGCAGCCGCTGCCAGAGACCGGGCACATGCGGCCGTAGCCCGTCGATCACGTCCGGCCAGGAGTCGGGGCGGTCCGCGACGGCGGCACGGACTTGCCACATGAGATCCGTGAGCCCTACCGGGCCTGCGGCCCCGGCGGTAGTGGCGGGCAGCCAGCCAGTGCGGCCCGCCGCGGGCTGGCCTCGGTGCACGCGCGGGAGCAGGCCGTGCCGCGATACGGCATGCACGCGGGTGGCCCGGTTGCCGTCTGTCACGGCGATGGCCACGTCCAGCATGGTGAGCCCGGTGCCCAGGACGATCACCGGACTGCCGTCTCCGGCGCCGTCCAGCGCGCCGGGCGCCCACGGGTCGGCGATGTACCGGGGGCTCTGCGGGACCGGGCACGGCGGCGCGGCCGGCAGGTTACCGATGGCCAGGACGGCCGCGTCGGCGTCGATGCAGCCATCGGCCAGGCGCAGTCGCAGCGCCGGGCCCTGGGCGTTGCGCCTGACCGCCACGACGTGCGAGGTGAGATGGCTGACCCGCGCCGTCGGCTGCGCGCTGCGTTCCGCGTCCGACAGCGTCTCGCGCAGGTAGCGGCCGTAGGCGTGCCGGGCCAGGAACCCGTCGTGGGTAATGCCGGCCGCGTCGGCCCAGCGCATCAGATGCCCCGGGTCACCGGCCAGGGCGCTCATCTGGCCGGCGGCCGTATTCAGCAGGTGAGCCGGATGCGCCGTGGAGTACGCCTGGCCCAGTCCGTGACGGCCGTGACGGTCGATCAGGACGACCCGCAGCGGGCACTGAGAGGCTGCCGCGGAACGGAGCAGGTGAATCACGGCCAGCGTGCCGCTGGCGCCCCCGCCGACGACCGCGATGACAGGGCCGCGGCCCTCCAGCGGATCCAAGCTGTACATGCTTCCGACCATAGTCGATTATATCGATAGGATAAATAGGTAAAAACAAGGCAGCAGGATGATCCCCAAAGCGAATTGACACACCACCACTGGCTGGGGTCTGCTTGACCGCGTGCTCGAACGCCGCCGCTGGAACATGGTGGCCCTCGCCGGTGACGACCACGCCATAGCCAGCGGTGAGCGCGGCGACGTGTCCGCGGCGGTCCGGGAACTGCGGCGTGACGATGTTGAGGGTCTCCCGCATCTTGAGCCGCTCGCCGCGGGCCGGGCTGGCCGCCGGGGAGGGCACCGGTGATCGGCCTGATCGCGGTTACCGCGGCGGGCCGGACCGCTGCCGCCCGGCTGGCGGACGCCTGGCCTGGCCAGACATGCAGTTATGACGGCCCGGCCCGGCAGGCCTTGCCGCAGGCCTGGGCGCAGTGTGACGGGCTGGTGTGCTTCCTCGCCGTCGGCGCGACGGTCCGGCTTATCGCGCCGTTGCTGGACAGCAAGTGGACCGATCCCGCCGTGGTGTGCGTCGACGAGTCGGCGCGTCATGCGGTGGCGGTGGTTGGCGGCCATGCGGCGGGCGCGAACGCGCTCGCGGCCAGGGTGGCCAGGGTTTTCGGCGCGGCCGCGGTGATTACCACGGCCACTGACGCGGTCAGCCTGCCCGGGCTGGACACGCTGGGCTGGCAGACCGAGGGCGCGGTCGGCACGGTCAGCCGGGCCCTGCTCGACGGCGAGCCGGTGCGGCTGGAATCGGACGCTACGTGGCCGCTGCCGCCCCTCCCGGCCACCGTGGGCGATGTCGGCGAGTACCGGATTCGCATCACCGACCGGGTTGTGCCCGTCGGTGCCCAGACGGTGCTCCTGCGGCCGCCGTCGCTGATCGTCGGCGTGGACGCGGGCAGCAGCGTGGCCGCCGATGAGGTGCTGGGTTTGCTGGACTCCGCCCTGGGCGAGGCCGGGCTCTCGCGCGCCTGCGTGACCGCCATGGCGACGGTAGATGCCAAGGCCGGGGAGGCGGGGATCGCGGAGGCCGCCCGGGCGCGCGGGTGGGCGCTGGTCACTTACTCTGCCAGCCAGCTGGCGAAGGTCCAGGTGCCACGGGTGAGCCGGTCGGTACTGGCCCGGGCCGACCCGCCTGGCGTAGCCGAAGCAGCGGCTCTAGCCGGGGCTCACGAGCTGGTCGTTCCGGGGCGCAGGTCCGCGAGCGCCACGGTGGCGGTGGCCCGGGTCCGGCCCCGCGGCCGGCTGGCCCTGGTCGACATCGGCCTCGGCGTACGAGACCTGCTGACTCCGCGCGCCGTTGCCGAACTACGCCGTGCCTCGGTCGTGGCTGGCCTCGGCCAGTCCCTGGACCGGATCGGCGACCTGCTCCGGCCCAGCACGCGGGTGCTCGTCAGCGGGCCTGGCGAGGAGGAGGGTTGCGCCCGGGCCGCGGTGCGGGAGGCCCGGCGAGGGCACGCGGTCGCGCTCGTCGGCTCCGGCGACGGCGGTGCGCGCGCGCTGGCCGGCCCGGCCGCCGAGGTCGCGGGCGAAGACATTGACGTGGTGGGGGTGCCTGGCG
>DAIRVB010000148.1:0-8479 GCA_036803065.1 Streptosporangiaceae bacterium | reverse complement strand
GCCTTGAGCGGGCGGAAGCCGAGTGCGATGAGCATGACGGAACTGATGGCCACCGGCGTGCCGAACCCCGCGAGAGCCTCCATCAGGGCCCCAAAGCAGAAAGCGATGATGATCGCCTGGATCCGCTGGTCGTCGCTGATTGACGCGAAAGCCCGGCGGAGCACGTCGAAATGGCCGGTCTCGACGGTCAGGTTGTAGATCCAGATGGCGTTGATGACGATCCACATAATGGGGAAGAACCCGAAGGCGGCACCGAGCAGCCCACTGTTCACGGCGTCGCCGAGGGGCATGGAGTAGGCGGCCACCGCGACTGATAGGGCGACCACCAGTCCAATGATCGACGCGAGCCAGGCGCGCATGCGCAATACTCCGAGCAGCACGAACAGCACGACTAGTGGCAGTACGGCCACGATCGAGGACAGCCCGAGCGAGTGGCTGAGCGGGTCATAGACCTGCCGGTAGACAGCGAGCATGGACGTGCTCCTTTCCTGTCGACGGGGCTAACGGGTCGAATGAGCCAGCACCCGGTCAAGTGGCCGGGGGACTCGGGCTAGATCAAGCGCGTCCACGAGCAGGCGCGCGTACTGGCTCTTCCGGCCCGCCCGGGTCCCCATGAAGCGGTGAAGCTGCCTCTCGGGACTCTGTCCTTGCTGTGCGGGCTGCTTCTGGAGGACCCGGAAGGACCGGATCTCACCGTGAGCCTGGATGATGTGCTCGACCGAGGCGACGCCGAGGGCACGGATCAACTCGTCCTCCAGGTCGGGGGTACACACGTAGAAACCGAGCGCTTCCATATCGGCGCGGGACAGGCCGGAGCCGAAGCCGGCCCGCTCGAGAGCACGCCGGAAGTAGCCTTCTTCGGCGGCGTCACACAGCCCAGCCAGCCTGACGCCGAGCCCGCGAGGGCCGAACAGGCGCAGGAAGCGGCCGATGTTGGTCGCGCCTCCCATTTGCACAATGGCGATGCCGTGAGTGTCGAGAGCCCGGCCGCGCCGTTCAGCCAGCGCTTCGAGCGCGGCCTGGTCGCTTGCCCCTTCGACAAGTATGACCGTCCGCGACTCGGCGACGTGGCCAGATCGAAGCTCATGATTCATGCATTCCATCGAATTCGGACCCGCCGGGCGGGCACCACATTGGTATCCGGAACTGATCATGCTTCGGCAGAAGCTACGATGCTCGCCACCATACTGGCCGGACGCAGTGATCAGTATCCAATTGCCGCCAGCACTATGACCGCGCGCCCGCGGCGTGCAGCGGATGGGGCTTCGGCCTTGCTGTCGCCCCGGGCATTGACGGCAACGATCTCTTGGGCGCCCCAGTTCGAGAACCACAAGCGGCCCTCGTGCCAGCGTGGCGACTCGCCGACCACCAGACCACTCATCAGGGTGTGCGGTTCAGGCATGGATGTTCTCCTCCTCAGATTCGCGGGTTCCGCCGGCATCGCGCCGGGGTCTCAACCCCTACACGAACGGGCCTGGACTGGATCGACATGTGAGCGGCCGCATCTTCTCCGCGATAATGGAAGGGTGGACGAGGCAGTGCGGGGTTACATCGACGCCATCACTCCTGAGCACCGTCCCCTGTTCGACCGGATCCACCGGCTGATCCTCGCCGCGCATCCCGACGTGGCCGTGGTCCTGTCGTACCGGATTCCCACCTATAAGGTGGGCACCCGCCGCCTCTACGTCGGCGCGTGGAAGCATGGTGTGTCGCTCTACGGCTGGCCCCAGGATCGCGGCGCCGGCTTCACCTCCCGCCACCCCGCGCTCAAGACGAGCAAGGGAACCATCCAGCTACGGCCCGAAGACGCGGCCGGCATCCCGGATGA
This sequence comes from Streptosporangiaceae bacterium, assembly GCA_036803065.1. GTDB lineage: Bacteria > Actinomycetota > Actinomycetes > Streptosporangiales > Streptosporangiaceae > JAWWPY01. The sequence goes on along the minus strand of DAIRVB010000148.1, from coordinate 6,651 downwards.
CGAGCTCCGCGAGCTGGTTCGCGCCGCCCTGGAGGCCTGACCAGAACCGGACCGCCCGCGACGACCGCGGGCGCACCTGGTACAACAACGCCGGAACCAAGATCGGCACGTCGGGAAGCAGCTACATCACCTCGGCTTCACCCGGTGTCAAAGTGTGGACCATCGGCCAGGACCGCGGGCTGATGAACCAGGAATCCCAGGTAGTCGACAGCAACGGCGTCGTCCACGTCCTGGCGTCACAGCTACCGGCCAGCGCGGCGAGCCAGAGCAACTTCACCACGGCCCGCACTACCGCGGTGCTCGTGCATTACTACTGCGACACCTCCGGAGTCTGGCACCAGATCTATTCGCCCTTCCTCGAGCGGTCAGCGCGCAGCGACATCGGAGTCGACTCCAGCAACAACATCTACACCGTCGGCGGAGACAGCACGACGCACAAACTGCACATCGCCACAGCCTCCGCAGCATCAGGTTGGACCGACTGGACCCTGAAATCGACGTCCTCGGCGATCTACTTCTCCGACGCGCTGATCGACCATCCGCAGCTGTCCGCGGGTAACCGGCTGACGATCTTCATACCGGAATACGGCGGGAGCACGATCGACATCCAGGACTGGGCCGTGAGCTGACAGCACCCAGCTACCCCGGCCGGGTGACACGGCGCGGCAGCCGTCCGGACACGGCCGGCCCGGGGACGAACCCCGGAAACCGGCTGTGACCGCAACGGCTGCCGCTGGGTGATGCGCTAGACGAACTGGATCAGCTGTGAATAGTGAGGTCGGCGCTGAGCGCGGCGGGCGTGCCGATCTGCACCTGGTAGGCGCCGAGCTCCACCTGAGGCGAGCTGGTGGCCTCGATGTCACCAGGCGTCACGGCCAGCACGGAGACGGGGAAGGACACCTGGACCGTCTTGGACTGCCCAGGATCCAGCGTCACGCGAGTGAAGCCCGCGAGCCGCTGATCCGGGACGAGCACCACGCTGACTGGCTGGTGGACGTACACCGGCACGATGTCCGTGCCCGCCCGGCTGCCAGTGTTCTTCACGGTGAAGCTGGCGGTCACCGTGCCGTTGCGGGACACGCTGCTGGTCGCCGTCAGCCCGCTGACCGCGAACGTGGTGTAGGAGAGCCCGAAGGCGAACGGGTAGAGCGGGTTGTAGCCGCTGCCCTGGCCCGAGCCCGTGTAGGGGAGCTGGTCGAAGACCTTCGGCTGGTCGCCCAGCGGTGACGCCGCCCCGGTGTTGAAGTCCCCGCCGGGGGTAGCCGCGTCGGACGGCCAGGTTACCGGCAGCTTCCCGCTGGGATTGATCTTGCCGAAGATGGCATCGGCCACCGCGGTGCCGGCCTCGGTGCTGCCCTGGTAGGCCATCAGCACGGCATTGGCGCTTTCCGCCGGGCCGAGGCCAAGGGGCCTGCCCGCGATCACAACGACGATCACTGGCTTGCCGGTTGCCTCGAGGGCGCTGATCAGAGCCTTCTGGTCAGCCGGCAGTTGCGGCTGGGGATTGTCCCCGAGGCCCTCGGCGTATGCCTTCTCGCCCACGGCCACCACCACGGCGTCCGCTGACGCGGCGGCGCTGACCGCCGTGGCCTGGTCGGCGGCGTAGACCACATTCGTGTCCTCGGCCTGCAGTCCCTTGAGCACCGTGGTGCCCGGCGGGATCTGGTTGGCGGGCCCCATGCAGCAGACGTGGCCAGCGCCGAAGACGCCCTGCCAGCTGACGCTCCACCCGCCGAGTTGGTTGGTCATCGAGTCGGCGCTCGGGCCGGTGACGACCAGCTTGCTGGTCGCCGACAGTGGCAGCGCGTTGCTCTGGTTGCGCAGCAGGGTCATCGACTCGCGGGCCGCCTGCAGGGTGACGTCCCGGCCCGCCGTAACGGCGGCGTCGGCCTTGCTGGCGTCCACGGTCGGGTGGTCGAAGAGCCCGAGCTGGAACTTCAGCGTGAGGATCCGCTTCACCGCCTGGTTGATCGTGTTCACCGAGATGCTGTGGTTGGCCACGTCCGACTGGACCGCGGTCTGCCACTGATCGGCGTTGAAGGGCAGCATGGCCATGTCGACGCCCGCGTTGATGGCGAGGGCGGCCGCACCGGCCAGGTCGGGGGCCATGTGATAGGTGGTCGCGAGCGCGCCCACATCGCCGTAGTCGCTGATCACCACGCCCTTGAAGCCGAGCCGGTCGCGCAGTTCCGTGGTCAGCAGGAAGCGCGACGCGGTCGCGGGGATGCCGTTGACCGAGCCGGAATCCACCATGACCGTGCCCGAACCGGCGTCGATGGCGCCCGCATAGGACGGCAGGAACGTGTCCTGCAGGTAGCGGATCGGCAGGTCGGCCTGCACCCGGTCGTGGCCGTTGATCGACTCCGAGTATCCGGCGAAGTGCTTCACGGTGGCGGTGACCTTCAGGCCGTTGCCGCCGCCGCTCTGCAGGCCGCGCACGTTCGCGTTGCCCAGGGCCGCGGCCAGGGCCGGCTCTTCCGACCAGGTCTCGTAGAACCGTCCCCACCGGTTGTCCCGGGCCAGGTCCTGCACGGGGGCGAAGTCCCAGTTCCAGCCGGTGGCGCGCAGCGCGTTCGCGGTTACCGCGCCGCCCGCCTGGGCGACCGACGGATCCCAGGTGGCACCTATCCCTATCGACTGCGGGAACAGCGGCGCCTGGTACGGGTGGCCGAAGCCATGGACGGCGTCGACGCCGAAGATGACCGGGATGTGCAGCCGCGAGTGCTGGATCGCGTAGCTCTGCATGGTGTTGTACTCGGTGGCCCAGTCCAGGCCGGTGTTGCCGGTGCCGCCCTTGCCGGTGGTGTCGATAGGAATGTCGGTCCCGCCGGCCAGGATCGAGCCGACGTTATCGTTCACGAAGATCTTCTGCTCGCAGGTGGGGTTGGGCAGGTTGAACCCGCCCGTGCTGGTGCAGGCGCTGGTCGTGTCGGTGACCTGGGTCGCCTCGATCTGCACCATCTGGCCGATCTTCTCCGGCAGCGTCATCCGGCCGAGCAGGTCATTGACCCGCGCCTGGGCCGAAAGGCTGGCGTCGAGGTAGCCCGGTCCGCCGCTGGCCGAGGCAGGGGCCCTGCTCAGCGCGGATGCTGACATCGTGACCATCAGCGCAATGGCCAGTAAGGTGGCGGTGAGTGGCCTGCGGAGGCGGCTTGGGGCATTGCTGCGCCATCCTTTAGCAAGATCACGGATGCTGTGCATCGGACTCCTTCGTCGCGTGTCTCTACTGACTTCCGTGCCGTTCTGACGATATTTAATGTCTACGAACAGCTCCATTAATGAACCGTTAATAGTTCGACCTGGCGCCGCCGCCCAGTCTGCGACCGCGCCGGTGTCTGCACCATCGGCACGAAGTGCCAGCGCCAGTCGGCCGGATGAGAGGAGGAGTTGACCGATAGCCACATACCTGCTCACGTTCCGTGCCCAAGCCAATTACGCGCCCTCCGCCGATAGATTTGACGCCTGGTCCGCCCGGTTCAGCGGGCAGAACGATCGATCATTAGCTATAACAACGAAAAAAGAGACCGGTCATGTCCGCGCTTCGCATCCTCGGGCGCCGGTGCAGATCGCGGCGGCGCGTGAGACCGTTTTCCGTATTTCACCGATCCGGCTCGTTACATCGAATGGATGGGCAGCGACGCGAAGCTGGAGCCGGCGTTAGGCGGTCGCGCCTGAGCCGGCCGGGCCTGTGGAGGCGACTGGTCACGGCTACCGCCGTGACCGCCTTCGCGATCACCGTCCAGCACTTTCCGGCATAGCAGAATCCGGGCCCAAGGAACTGGCGACCTGTCCATCCACCATGATCACGAAGGATTCGGGGTTACATAGGACCGAATCCTTCGTGATCATGCCGGCGCCCTGGCGGCGCCCTGCCGCCCCGGCGCCCAGGGCTGCGGGCTGCTCCCGCATGCCTGTGGCCAGCCGTGACGCGAACGGTGCCGGATGGGGTGAACCGCCATCCGTGGCCGTCCGTAACAGGAAGGTAGAGCTGGCCCGGCTGCTGGACAGGGCGCATTGAACTGGAGCGCTGGCTCAGCGCCCCAGGGCGTCAGCGAGGGACAGCAAATCCGGGGCCGCAGCCCGGCCGACGCTGCCGGAAAGAGAGATCATGAGTTTCGCTGCCTTGATCACCTGGCTCATCACCGCCTTCGGCGGGCTGTACCTGCTGGTCATCTGGCTGATCGAATACGACGTCAGCGCGCCGGGCGGGGCCATCAGCCGGCTGCCGCGCACGGTGATCACGGGGCACGTCCTGCTGGCCACCTCCGGCCTGATCGTGTGGATCATTTACCTGATCGAGGACAGGTACATACTCGCCTGGGTCGCGCTGTCCACGCTCTTCGTGGTCGCATTGCTAGGCCTGACCATGCTGGGACGCTGGATCGTGGTGCGGCGCGCGCTCGCCGCGGCCGTGCGCGCCAGCACCAGCGAAGAACTGGCAGCCGCACGCGCCGCCACGCCCGCCGAAGGCCTTTTCCCCGTCCCGATCGTCCTGGGCCATGGCCTTCTCGCTGGTACCACGTTCACCCTGGTATTGCTCACCGTCCTCGGAGTGGGCGGCAGCTGACCGGCCGCACCGACCGGGACGCTCGCGTCCACAGCTACCAGTTCCCCGGCCGACCGGACCCCGCTGCGCCGGCTGAGCGAGGCTGGCGATGAGTTACCAGGCCCAGCGTGGTCTGAAACGGTGGCAGTGACCAACGAAGATCAACCATGCTCTTACCGGGGAGGCAACGATGCGCAAGATCGTAGCGGGGCTGGCCATCTCGCTGGACGGTGTGGTGGAGGCGCCCTCGCGAGGAAACTGGATGCTCTACAACGACGAAATGGGCGAGGTGATCGGCGCCGGGATCGCGCAGGCCGACGCCATCCTGCTGGGCCGGCGCACGTACCTGGAGTTCGCCGCGCTGTGGCCGGGGATGGGCAGCGACGTGCCGATGGCCGACTTCATGAACAACACGCCCAAGTACATCGTGTCCAGCACCCTGCACACCCTCGAGTGGGCCAACTCGATCCTGCTCACCGGCGATCTCGCTGAGGAGGTAGCCAAGCTCAAGGCGCAGCCCGGCCGCAGCATCCAGATCCCGGGCAGCCCCAGGCTGGTGTGGTCGCTGCTGCGCGACGGGCTGCTCGATGAGCTCGCCCTGATGGTCCACCCCATCGTGCTCGGTTCCGGCATGCGCCTGTTCGAGGAGATGACCGGGCGAATCAGCCTCAAACTGGTGGACTCGCGGACCCTCAGCACCGGTGTGGTGTCCGTGACCTACCAGCCGGCCCGCGCAGCGGCTAGCGCCGCGACTGCCTGAGTTGCCGGGTGGTCAGTCCAGCGGGGTCCCGGCGCGCTCACGGATCTCCTGCACCGCCCAGTTGTTGCCGTCGGGATCGCTGAAGAACAAGAACTTCCCGCCATCTCGGGGGTCCAGTGTCTGGACCCCCGAGACCTCGATGCCCCGCCCGGCCAGCTGGGCGCGGGCCGCCTCGATGTCGTCGACGACCAGTTGCAGCCTGGCCCCCAGCGACCCGAGGTCAGAGCCCGCACTCACCAGCGCGGGCCCGATGACGATCGAGCACGCCGACCCAGGCGGTGTCATCTGCACCACCCGCATGGCCGGCGTGGGCTGAGCGTCAACGTCGAGGCAGAATCCCAGCTTGTCGACGTAGAAGCTCTTCGCCCGGTCGACGTCGGTGACCGGGACCACGACAACTTCCAGCTTCCAATCCATGATGTTCGTCCTTCCGTGGCGGCGCCCTGGTTTGCGCTCCCAGCACTAGGACGTAGCTGCGGCGCCCGTCTCGACATCCTCCACCAACCTGATGCCGGTCGGCAGCCGCTAAGGGCGGTGCCGGCGCTGGCCTGCCTTGGTAGCCGGGGTGCGTGAACGTTCCTGTCACCGGCGCCGCGGCCGTTGTGGACGTGGATGGTTTAAGCGGGCTCTGGAACGGTTAGGGTCGCCGGCGGATCTGTGTCCCTGGGAGAGTCCGCCCGTCCGGAGGAATGCGCATGCCAGTACGTGCGAGGGTGCTGACTTCGGCATCAGCTGCCGTGGCTTTTCTCGTTGCTTCAGGTGCCGTAGGTTTTGCCGGGCCGGCGGGGGCGGCCGTGCGATCCGTCAGCTACCTGCCCAAGCAGGCGGTCGCGGTTGGCACCGGAGGCGCGGTGGCCTCCGACGATGTCGAGGCCACTTCGGCCGGGCTCGAGGTGCTGCGTGGCGGCGGCAATGCGATCGACGCCGCGGTGGCGGTGGCCGCGACGCTCGGTGTGGCCGATCCGTTCGTCGCGGGTATCGGCGGTGGCGGCTACCTGGTCTACTACAACGCGCGCACGCATCGCGTCTCGACCATCGACGGCAGGGAGACGGCGCCTCGGCTGGCGACCACTGACCTGTTCATAGACCCGGCCACCGGCAAGCCGCTCGCCTTCCCCGTCGCGGTCACGAGCGGTCTGTCCGTCGGGGTGCCAGGGACGCTGATGACCTGGCAGAAGGCGCTTGACGAGTGGGGCACGGAAAGCCTCGCACAGGTCCTGCGCCCGGCAGAAGACGTCGCGCGCCAGGGGGTCCCGGTTGACGCGACCTTCCGCGAGCAGGTCCGCGAGAACGCCGCGAGGTTCGCCCAGTTCTCCTCGACCAGCCAGTTGTTCCTGCCCGGCGG
>DAIRVB010000147.1:5689-8485 GCA_036803065.1 Streptosporangiaceae bacterium | reverse complement strand
AGGAGTTCGACATGACGAAGCTCGGGTGCCCGGTGGCGTTGCCGAGGTTGAGCAGGCGGCCCTCGGACAGCAGGATCACGCTGTGGCCGTCCGTGAACTGCCACTCGTCCACCTGCGGCTTGATGGTCACCTTGCGGATCCCCGCCATCCGCGACAGGCCGGCCACGTCGATCTCGTTGTCGAAGTGCCCGATGTTCCCGACGATCGCCTGGTGCTTCATCGAGACCATGTGATGGGCCATGATGACGTCCCGGTTGCCCGTCGCGGTGACGAAGATGTCCGCGCTGGCCACCACGTCCTCGAGGGTGGCGACCTGGAAACCGTCCATCGCCGCCTGCAGCGCGCAGATCGGATCCACCTCGGTGATGATCACCCGGGCGCCCTGGCCGCGCAGCGACTCCGCGCAGCCCTTGCCCACGTCGCCATACCCGCAGACGACCGACACCTTCCCGCCGATCAGCACGTCGGTGGCCCGCTTGATGCCATCGATCAGCGAGTGCCGGCAGCCGTACTTGTTGTCGAACTTCGACTTGGTCACCGCGTCGTTCACGTTGATCGCCGGGAACAGCAGCGAGCCGTCGCGCTCCATCTCATACAGCCGGTGCACGCCGGTGGTGGTCTCCTCGGTGACTCCCCTGATGCCCTCGGTCATCACCGTCCAGCGGTCCGGGCTGGCTTCCAGCGACGCTCGCAGCAGGTCGAGAATGACCTTCCACTCCTCGGCATCATCCTCGGCCGCCGACGGGACCGCCCTGGCTCCCTCGTACTCGGCGCCCTTGTGCACCAGCATCGTGGCGTCGCCGCCGTCGTCCAGGATCATGTTCGGCCCGTCCGCGTCGGGCCAGGTCAGCGCCTGGTCAGTGCACCACCAGTACTCCTGCAGGCTCTCACCCTTCCAGGCGAACACCGGGATGCCCTGAGGATCCTCCGGTGTCCCGTCAGGGCCCACCGCCACCGCGGCCGCCGCATGATCCTGGGTCGAGAAGATGTTGCAACTCGCCCAGCGCACCTCCGCGCCCAGCGCCACCAGCGTCTCGATCAGGACCGCCGTCTGGATGGTCATGTGCAGCGATCCGGTGATCCGCGCCCCGCGCAGCGGCTGCGCCTGGGCGTGCTCCGCCCGCACCGCCATCAGGCCCGGCATCTCATGCTCGGCGAGCCTGATCTCTGTGCGCCCATAGGCGGCGAGCGAAAGATCAGCGACCTTATACCGAACGGATTCCACGGGCATTTCTCTCCTCAACGAACACGACTGGTGTGGCTGTCACGGTACGCGTGGCACCGAGGTTCTCTGCCGACCGTACGGGGCCGGCGCCCTCTGACGCACCCTTGACGGAGTGTTTCTTACACGAAAATGTTAGATTCAGCTCATGCGGATCACGGAGGCTGCCACGCGCCTCGGCACGTCGCCCAGAATGCTGCGCTACCGCGACCTGCTCGGCCTGCTCCCGCCGGTGCGTGAGGCCGCTCGTGAGCCGGCCCGCGAGCCCAGGACCGGTAGGACACAGATCCGCGGAACGCGCGCCGCGAACGGCAGCACGCCGCGCGCTGGGAGCCGCAGCGCGCCACGTCGCGGCGCACCGGGTCACCGGCACTTCGACGAGGGCGATCTGGACGCCGTGGCGATGGCCCTCGACTTCGAGCGGCGGTACGACGTGAGTCCGGCCGCCGTTGCGTTCGGTATGCGGGTTTTGACGGAACCCGGGCTCCGGGCCGAGCTTGCCGAACTCGGCCGCCGCATCGGGCGGATCCCACCGCCACCGGTGCGGGCCCTGGAGTTCGAGAAGGAGCGGGCGCTGCGGCTGCTGAGCCTCACGCCCAAGGCGTGACCCGTCACGCCTGCCGGCGCGGGCCTAACCGGCGGCGGGACCGGCGGCGGACCGCGCGTATCGCCGGGTCTGTCGCGTCCGCCCTGGACTCCTGGTACAGATCCGGCTCAAGGTAGATCATCTCCGCGATCGGCACGGCGGCCCTGACCCGGCGCTCCGCCGCGTCGATCCCGGCCGCGAGGGTAGCGGCGCTGTCCGCCCCGCGCACCGCGATCTTCGCGGCGACCAGGAGGCTCTCCGGGCCCATGTGCAGGGTCCGCATGTGGATGACACACGTCACCTCGGGGCCGTCTTCCAGTGCGACGACGATCCTCCGTTCGACGTCGTTGCTGGCCGACTCCCCGATCAGCAGGCTCTTCATCTCGATGGCCAGCACCACGGCCACGCACCCGAGGAGCACGCTGATGCCCAGCGACCCCGCGCCGTCCCATATCCCGTTCCCAGTGATCGTCGCGACCGTGACCCCGGCCAAGGCGAACACCAGGCCGGTCAGCGCGGCCATGTCTTCCAGCAGGATCGCGGGGAGTTCGGGCGCCTTGGCGCGGCGGATGAAGGCCGTCCAGCTGTGCCGCCCGCGGGAACTGTTCGACTCGCGCACCGCGGTGCGCAGCGAGAAACTTTCCAGGCCCATCGCGATGACCAGGACGCCGAAGGCGATCACCGGCGAGCGTACGGGCTCCGGATGGGTGATCTTGTGGATCCCCTCATACAGGGAGAACAAGGCACCGACAGTGAACAGCACCACGGCGACGACGAAGGCGTAGAAGTAGCGTTCCCGGCCGAAGCCGAACGGATGCTCCTCGGTCTGAGCCTGACGTGCCCGGCTGCGGCCGAGCAGCAGCAATGCCTGGTTGGCGCTGTCCGCGACCGAGTGCACGGCCTCGGAGAGCATCGACGACGAGCCGGTGAGCGCGAAGGCCGCGAACTTGGTCGCCGCGATGCCCAGGTTCGCGCCGAGCGCAGCCAG
>DAIRVB010000147.1:0-5589 GCA_036803065.1 Streptosporangiaceae bacterium | reverse complement strand
GTCCTGGCGCAGCCTCAGCGGGCCCAGGCGAAGGCCCTGGATCGTTCTCGGCGGCGATGGGGCCGGTCACCTCCCTGAGTGCGTCCTGTGGATCTCCGGCCCGCGCCTGGCAGGGAACAGGCCTGCTAGGCGATCCGCGCCTTGAGCTCCCCGATCGCGCTGACAGGTGCGGGGTCGATGCCGTTGACGATGGCCAGGTAGACGGTCGCGTAGTCAATCAGCTGCACCAGGCTGGCCAGGCGCTCCAGCGGCCGGTCCCCCTCGCCGATGAGTTCTGTGACGCCGATCCCCCGCTCAGTTGCCAGCTGGACGGACACCTCGCGGCGCCGGGCCACCTGCGGGTGTTCCTGGCGGTCCCGCAGGACAACCAGGCGCAGCGGGACGGCCGGCTCCGGCCCCTGGCTACCGAACGCCGGGCCGCCGCCAGCCCGCCCGGGCGCGAACGGGCCGTCAAACGTGACGACCTGGTTGTGGTTGGCCTCGGGCAGGACCCCGGACACCGCCGGGTACTTGGCGTTCTCGGCGAGCTGGCAGGCGAACCGGTAGGCGGCCACTCCGGTCAGCGGCGAGGTGCCCCAGATCATCGGCAACGTCCCGGCGAGTTCCAGGGCGAGCATCTTCGCCGGGTTGACGAACGCCTCGCTGTCGGGCCGGCACAGGTGCGAGATCCGCTCCAGTTCCGCCGCCGTTGACTCATAGGCCTCGGCGGGCCCTTCGATCAGACCAAGCCGCTCTGCGATCACCAGCAGCGGGACGGACAGGCCCCACAGCGTTGACCGGGGCATGCCAGCCGACATCACGGAAATGAAGGGCGCGCGTGCCTGCTGCGCGAGCAGCGCCAGCGGGGAACTCGCGCCGCCGACACCGATCACCGGGCAACCCCTGCGCACCGCCTCGGCGGCGACAGCCAGGGTCTCCTCGGTGGATCCCGAGCAGGACACGGCGATCACCAGGTCGGCCGCGCCCACCCAGCCGGGCAGCAGGTAGTCGTGCACGGCTACGACCTGCGACGGGCAGCCCGGTCCGCACACGGCGGCGAGCACGTCGCCAGCCACTCCCGACCCCCCCATGCCGGTAACCACGATGGCGCGCGGCCGGGCGCCATGCGCGAGGAGTCCCAGGTCAGTCTCGGCGGCCAGCCGGATCGCCGTGCGGACCTGCGCGGCCGAGGACGCGACCTGCCGGAGCATTCCGCTGGGGTCCGCCGTTTCCAGGAGCCGCACATCGTCGAGGCGCTCCTGCGCGGTCATGGTCACGACTGGCCTCCCGGTTGGCGCGCCTCATCCACCAGCAGGACGGGAATATCGTCGCGGACCGGGTAGGCGAGACCACACTCCGGGCTGGTGCAGACCAGCTCGCTCGCTTCCTCATCGACGCGCAGCGGTGCGTGGCACTTGGGGCAGGCCAGTATCTCGAGCAGCCAATCGTCGATCTTCACGTGCTCTCCCTGGGATGCGCGCGGACGATGCTCAGCACCTCGTCTCGCAACCTTGTCATGGTCGTTTCGTCGCTGGCCTCGAGATTGAGCCGGAGCAGCGGCTCGGTGTTCGATGGCCGCAAATTGAACCACCATCCGTCGCCGGTAACGGTCATTCCGTCCAGTTCGTCCGTGGTGACGCCCGGCCCGCTGGCGAATTCCTCGCGGACCCGCGCGGTGACCTCGGCCTGGTCGTCCACCTCGCTGTTGATCTCGCCGGACGCCACGTACCGGCCATACCCGGCCAGCAACGCCGACAGCGGGCCGCTCTGCTCGCCGAGGGCGGCCAGCAGGTGCAGGGCGGCCAGCATGCCGGAGTCAGCGAACCAGAAGTCACGGAAGTAGAAGTGACCGGAATGCTCGCCGCCGAACACCGCGCCGGTCTCCGCCATCCGGGCCTTGATGAACGAGTGCCCCACCCGGGTGCGGACTGGCGTGCCGCCATGCTCAGCGATGATCTCGGGCACCGCCTTGGACGTGATCAGGTTGTGGATCACCGTCGAACCGGGCTCACGGGCCAATTCACGCACGGCGATAAGCGCGGTGAGCACCGACGGTGAGACGATCTGGCCGCGCTCATCCACCACGAAACACCTGTCGGCGTCGCCGTCAAAGGCAAGGCCGATGTCAGCGCCGGAATCGATCACGCAACGCTGCAGGTCGCGCAGGTTCAGTGGGTCGATCGGGTTGGCCTCGTGGTTCGGGAAGGTCCCGTCGAGCTCGAAGTAGAGCGGGACCAGGGTGACCGGCAACCCCTCGAAGACCTTGGGCACGGTGAGGCCGGCCATCCCGTTGCCGGCGTCCACCACGACCGTCAGCGGACGGATGCCGGACAGGTCCACCAGCGACTTGAGATGGCTCGCGTAGCCGGAGAGCAGGTCGCGGGGCGTGATGGTGCCCTGCGGGCCATCATGAGCGGGCACGCCGGCGGCCGCCATGTCGCGCAGATCGGCCAGCCCGGAATCCTGGCCGACCGGCCGGGCACCCGCCCAGCAGAGCTTGATCCCGTTGTACTTGGACGGGTTATGGCTCGCCGTGATCATCGCGCCGGGCATGTCGAGGCTGCCGCTGGCGTAGTAGAGCATGTCCGTGGAGCCCAGCCCGGCCGTCACAACATCGGCCCCCTGTGCGGCCGCCCCCCGGCCGAATGCCTCCGCCAGTGGCGCCGACGAGGTGCGCATGTCGTGCACGGTGATCAGGGACTTGGCGCCGGTCAGCCGCGCGAACGCGGCGCCTATGGCCTCGGCGACACGCTCGTCGAGTTCGTCGGGGACAATCCCGCGGATGTCGTAGGCCTTGAAGATCTTCTGGTAATCACCCAACTCGGCTCTGCCTCCCGTGTCGCCGCCGAAACCGTGATCCCGCTACGCGATGAGGTCACCGAGCCTACCGGCCGGCCAGCCAGCGCAAGGTTGCTCCGAGCGACCGGCGTGCACAAAACCGGCCTAACCGAGCATGGCTAACCGGACGTGGCTAGCCGATCTGTCCGCGGTCCTGCGGAGACGACCGCAGGACGCGCAAATGGCCCCGCCTGCCTACCTCGACGCCCTGGCCGACCGGCTCGCCGCTCTTATTGGGCCGCGCCGCTTCCCTGACCGCGTTGGCCAGCGCCTCCAGGTCGTCGGCCTCCGGCGGGACCGGGTCCACCGGGAGCCGCACGAACTCCCAGCCGCGCGGGGCGGTCAGTCGTTCCGCATGGGCGGCGCACAGGTCGTAGCAGTGCGGCTCCACGTAAGCGGCGAGCGGGCCGAGCACGGCGGTGGAGTCACGGTAGACGTAGGTCAGTGTGTACAGGGCCGCCTGTTTGCAGGTCGGCCGGGAGCAGCGACGGGGCATCACCGGTGGGCCCGGCTCTGTCGCTTACCCGTGGCGGCGCGCCCACGCACCCCGCCTGAAGCTGGGGCGCGTGCATCACTCACAACCGCAGACCGTACAGACCCGCGGGCGGTAACGCCACCACCCGGGGCACTCTGCGCGATCGTGTCTCGCATGGCATCTCCCGACACCGGCCCGGGATACGCTCGGCGACTGTGCAGACCGGCGACAGCAAGGGCGTGCCACCCAGCGCCCGGATCAGGCGGCGGGACCGGCATGGGCGTGGCCTGAGAGGGGTTCTCGCCCCGCCGGAAGTCCCGCTGCACAGGAGCAGGGCGGAACGTTTCGACGATCTGATCCTGCAGGCTGTGGCCCGCCTAGAGGCGCGCTGGGAGTCTCAGCTGGCCGGGGTGGAATTCGCGGTTGAGGAGATCCCCCGCGCGGATCCGCTGGGCGCCGGGCCCGGCGAGGTGCCACTAACCAGACTGGACATCGGCTCTCCGACGTCTGGTGACGGCCAGCCGGCCCGGCCGCCCCGCATCGTGGTGTACCGGCGGCCGCTCGCCGCGCGTGCGGACAACGAGGATGAATTGGGCGAACTCGTATTCGAGGCGGTCGTCGAGGAGTTCGCCCGCCTGCTGGGCATCAACCCAGAGGACGTGGATCCTGATTACGCCCCAGGAGAATGACGCGGCCGCCGCTGCCCCGGCGCTGGGTCACGATCCTGCCTGGGTCACGATCCTGCCTGGGTCACGATCCTGCCTGGGTCACGAAGGAATTCCGGACCGGCGGCAGCGGCACCGAGGTAAGCGCGCTCCCGATCGGGAGAATTGCCTGCAGTATGCCGCCAGCCCCGCTCCCGGTGATCACTCGGCCCGCGTAGACCGGCCCCGAGCCCGCCAGCGGGGTGATCACGACTGCGAAGGCGCTACCGTTCGGCGCCCCGGGAACCGGGATGAGCGGCAGCATGACGCTATGCCCTGCCGCGACGGCCACCACCCGGACGTTCCGGCGCACTGAATTCGCCGGAGCCCCGGCCCCAGCGGCCTCGACGACGCGGACATTGGCGGCGCGGCGGGGAGCAGAGATCACGAGCGAGGAGACCTTGCCCGCGGCGTTCAGGTCGTCCGCGGCCACGCCCTGCTCCTGGATCGCGGCCGTAGCGGCGGTGAAGGTACCAGGAGCTCCCTGAGCACCGCCGGTGGCCATGGCCACCGCCGTCACCGGCACATTCGAGGTCAGCGTGAGCCCGGCAGGGACGCCGCCCAGGGACGGCAGGGCGATGTCGGTCGCCGAGCCGCCAGGGATGTCGATGCCCCCCGCACCAGTGGGCTCATAGGACCCGCGAGCGGTCACCGCCTTCAGATTGATCTTCGCGTCCTGGACACCGGGCACCGCCACGTAGATCTGCCGGGTGCCCGCGGTGCCTGGCAGGCCTGGGATCACCAGGTGGGTGGCCGGGGTCTGGGACGCAGGAAGCCACGACCCCGGGCCGGCCCCCGTGCTCTCCTGGACAGCGGCGGCGATCTGCCCGGAGCTGGTGCGCACATGTAGGACGAGGGACCGGGATCCGCTCACCATCGCGGCGAGGAGTTGCACCACCATGGCGTGGGCCGGCACCGTAATCCCGGTGTCCGTCGTGCTCTCCTGCAGCGGGCCGGCGTCCGTGAGGACGTCTACGTCAGCATCGGCCACCTGGCCGCTGGGGTTCATCAGGAACAGCTCGATGCGCGAGGCGGTGCGCTGCCCAGGGCCGACGAACCAGAAATCGGTGCCAGGACTGCCGCAACTGGCGGTGGGCAGCCCGCCCGCGGCGGTCTGCTCCACCTCGAGACCCTGAGCCATCGCGCCGGTCGCGCGGACCACGACACCACCGCGCAGCGGGACCGTCGCCACAGGCTGGCCACTGGCTTGCTGCGGGCGCCCGCCGGCGCCGGCGTCCGTGGCCACGCCGGTGACCTGGACGTACCCGGGCTGGGCCAGGTTGAACAGGTGCGTCCCGCCGGTGGCGCTCCCGGCACCGGCCAGCCGGTTCACCATCGCCTGGCCGGTACCCGACTTGGCCGGCGCGGCCATCACGGCGACCCCGCCACCCGAACCGCCGACCCACCCCGGTGACGGGCAGACTCGCGTGACCGACGTGACCGCCACCGACCGTATCGGCGACACCGCCGGGCCCGCGGCAAGCGCGATGGAGTGCTTGACGCCGCCGAGCCCGTAAAGGCCGCCCAGAACGAGGAGGACGGTCACGCCGAGGACAATCTGGCTCGTGCGCGGGTTCCTCACCAGTCCGCCTC
>DAIRVB010000146.1:3375-8594 GCA_036803065.1 Streptosporangiaceae bacterium | reverse complement strand
CCGCACAACGTCTGGGACAAGTGGATCGAGCTGTACGGGCGTAACCTGGACGCCTTCTACCCGGTCGCCGACACAGAGATCGGCCGGCTCGGATTCCTGATGGCCAACGAGGGCTCGTATCCCGAGAACGCACGCGGCCTGGCGATGAACGGGGCGGAGGTTGTCTACCGGGGCCCTTACCCGCACCCGCACGTCGGCAACGGGCTGTTCGAGATCCAGAATCGTGCGCGCGCCCTCGACAACAACCTCTACCTGATCGCGTGCAATGTCGGCACATACTACCTGCATGCCGATTCCGATATCGCGATCGACACTTTCGGTGGCGGATCAGCCGTGGTCGACTACCGCGGGCAGATTGTCGGGCGGCACGACTACAGCGGCGGGTCGTCCTGGGTCGCGGGGACTGTCGACATCGAGGCGCTCCGCCGGTTCCGCGCGAATGCACAATGGGACAACTGGATCAAAGACCTCACCACAGAGCAGTACCAGCTCATTTACGAAGAGCCGGTCTACCCGAAGAATATTTATCTCGATCACGCCCCGTACGGGCACGATGAATATCGCCGTGAGGTGACAGCCCGGCAGATCGAACTCATGCACGAGCGAGATATCTGGGTGCGCCCCGACGATGCACGGTGACCGCGCATCGCCCGAGCCGCTATCGTGGAAACAATGCGGGATACCGCGAGACGGGCAGTGAACTCGCGCGGGACACGGCGGGGATATATCTGACCACGGGACGCTGAGGGACAAATTGTATATCGGGGGCTACGTACAGCTGGCACCTGAACGTCGCACATCGCCACCTGGCCGCCCGGCTTTGGCGGTGGTGGCCGCTGCGGCCCTGCTACTGGCCACCGGGTGTGCCGGTGCGCATAAATCAGGCCAGGCACACGCCGGGCGCAAGTACGTATCTCTCACGTCATATCCGGGCTGGATACAGGCCCGGATCCCGCCTAGCAAATTTGACTACACGCCCTGGACGATTATCAGCGATTTCGGTCTCTGGCCGACGAAGACAGGTGGCATCGCCGTCGGCGATATGGGGTCGTTGTCCAACATCCCGCCAGCCGTGTCAAGTGCGCAGAAGGCCGGAAAAACGATCATCATGGCCGTCGGCGAAGAAGGCCAGGGCACTAAATTCGCCGGCGGAGCCAGCCCGCGGTACCGGACGAAGCTCATTAACAGCATCGTCTCCTATGTATCCAGGTATCACTTTGCTGGTGTCGATATCGACTGGGAAGAGGATGTGCCGCAGAACAGGGCGGACTACGTGGCCCTGATCAAAGGTCTGCGCAGTGCACTGAGCACAGCATTTCCAGCGAGGCACATGTATCTCTCAGCCGAGGTCAACATCGGGCAGATTCCGCCCAGCATCGCCGCGCAGGTGGCCCGCTACGTCGACTCTATTAATATGGAGACTTTCAAGGACAACGGCTTGAGCAGCGTCGCGGCCTACTCCCAGGCGGGCATACCGGCCAGCAAGCTGCTCCTCGGCGTCGGGGTCACGAGCGGCTACTACGACTCGACCGAGGTCCGGGTCGCCGCAAAGGTAAAGTACGTCGAGGCTCATGGCCTGAAAGGGACACTTTTCTGGCAGCCCGGCGCCCTGAACACGTACAGAACAGACCCACGGCTTATACCGTTGCGTCAAATGTTGGGCATCCGGCGCTGAATCTAGGCGATGACCTTGACGGCCGAGGAGCCGTCCGGCAGGCGGCGGACTTCCAGCCGTTCGGCCACCCGGTCCTTCAGGTCGGCGACGTGGCTGACGATGCCGATCACGCGCCCCCGGTCCCGCAGGTCGTCGATGACCTCCATCACCTGGTCCAGGGTCTCGGAGTCCAGCGAGCCGAAGCCCTCGTCGATGAAGAGCGTGTCCAGGTCCACTCCCCCGGCTTCGGCCCGCACCACGTCGGCCAGGCCGAGCGCGAGCGCCAGGGAGGTGTAGAAGGTCTCACCGCCGGAGAGTGACTTCGGGCTGCGTTCCTCGCCGGTGTGCCGGTCGATGACCGACAAGGTCAGCCCGGCGCGCTGCCGCCGGGTCTCGCCCTCGTCGACGCGCTTGAGCTCATAGCGGGCCGAGGACATCGCGGACAGCCGCACGTTGGCCGCGGCGACGACCTGCTCGAACCAGTGGCGTAGGACATACGTGGTCAGCGCCACCCGGCGGTGACCCTCCATCCCCCTGGCCAGGCCCGCCAGCCGGATGACCGTCTCGGTCGCCTCGACCAGGCGGTCATAGGACTCCTCGGCGCCGCGGACCTCGGCCAGCCGCAGGCGCAGCCGCGCGGCCCGCTCGGTGACACGCTCACCGGCACCCCGCACGTCCCGCTCGGCTTCCTGCGCGCGGGCCAGAGCCGCTGCGGCGGTGGCCGCCGCGGCCTGAGCGTCCGGTGCCTGCTCAGGATCCAGCCCGGCCAGGTCCTCGGCGCCGGCCGCTGCCGCCGCGGCGGCCAGCGCCGCATTCCACGTGGTGACCCGGGCGTCCAGGTCCGCGAGTGCCTCCGGGCCGGACCCGGCCGACCTGGCGTCCGCCAGCGCCGCGAAGCCGCGGGCCAGCGCCTCACGCTCAGCCCGGCCGTGGGCGACCTGCTCCGCGGCGATGGCACCCGCCAGCCGCTCCAGCGCCGTGGCCAGGCCCCGGTCCCGGGCGGCGGCCTCGCGCAGTGCGCTCTCCCGGGCCGCGACGGAGGGGTGATCCTGCGCGGCCTCGGCCAGGGCGGCCCGCAGCGTGCGCAGCCCCGTGCCGGCGGCGTCCAGTTGCTCCCGGACGGCGGCGCTGCGGGTGGTGGCGGCCAGCAGTTCCTGGCCGAGACGATCCTGCTCGGCGCGCCTGGCCGCTAGATCCTCCGCGAGGCGCTCAGCGTCCTGGGCGGCCTGCTGCGCGGCCCCGATCTCGCGGCTGAGGCATTCCGCCTCGGCGGCCAGGTCCGCCGGACTGCGGCCTTCGGCCACGGCGGCGCAGGCCGCTTCTTCACGGACGAGATCGTCGAGTTCCTCCGCGGCCCGCCTGCGCTCGTCCTCGGCCGTGTCGCGCCGTTTCCTGGCCCGCGCGATGTCCGCGGCCGAGACCGCGCCTTCCGGCGCCCGGGCCGGCGCGGGGTGCGCCGCCGAGCCGCAGACCAGGCAGGGCTGGCCATCGGTGAGCTTCGCGGCGAGCTCAGCGGCCATGCCGTCCAGCCGGGATTCGACCATCCGCTGGTGGGTGTCCACGAGGTGCTGGTGGGCGTCCACGGCGGCCTGGGCCGCGGCGCGGTGCGCCGCCACGACCGGCGCCAGGGCGGCGAGCCGGTCGGCCGCGGTGCGCTGCTTGCTCACCCGGTCCAGGGCCGCCCGGGCGCCATCGAGCGCAGCGGCTGTGGCCCTGGCCCCGGTCAGCTCGCGATCGAGCCTGGCCATGCGGACGGGCAGGTCCTCCCGGGCCTGGTGCACGGCGGTGACCAGGGCAGATGCCTCATCGGCGGACGCCCCCAGGTCGGCGAGGGCGGCCTCGAGGCCGGGTAGCGCCGCCTCCTTCTCGACCAGGTGCCGCAGCGCGGCGGCCTCCTGCTCGGCGCCTTCCGCCCGGGCGGCCGCCTCCGCGCCGCCGGTCCCGGCGGGCATTTCCTCGCCCAGACCAGGGACCAGGGCCGCCACCGCGCCGCGCGCCTCGCTGACGGACGCCTCGGCCTCCGCCAAGGCGACGAGGAGGGGCCGGACCGGCTCGGCCTGCCGGGCCGCCGCCAGCTGCCAGGACCGCTGCTCGTGCTCGGCCCGGGTGCTCTCGTGCTCACGCAACCGGGCCAGCGCCCCGGTCAGCCGGGTCATCAGGGTGGCCTTCAGCTTCGCCCGTTCATGCGCGGTGAGCGCCGCGGCCACCTCGGCCGCGGCCACTTCCATCGCCGCGCTGTTGACCGCGATGGCCGCCGCCAGATCGTCCCCTTCCTGCTTGAAGCGAACGGCGCGTTCGTCGGCGGGCAGCGCCAGCATCTCGGCGCGGGATTCCGCGTCGAGCCCGGCCGCCTCGGCAGCGGCCGACACCGCGTCAGCCATCGCCCTGGTGGCCTGGTCCCGCTCACGGACCGCCTCGAAGCGGCGGTGGTCGAGCTCGGCTGTGATGCGGTCATACAACTGCGTGCCGAACAGCCTGGTGAGCAGCGCGCGCCGGTCATCGTCACCGGACCGCAGGAACCGCGCGAACTCGCCCTGGGGCAGCAGCATCACCTGGGTGAACTGATCGCGGTTGAGCCCGACGGCCTCCGTGATCAGCTCGCCTACCTCAGCCTTGTTCGACGACAGGCTGGCCCACCGGCCGCCTTCCATCCGCTGCAGGTGCACCGCCGCAGCCTGGGTCGTGTAGCCGTCGCCGCGCTTCTTCAGCCGCTGGTACTCCGGTGTCCGGGTGACCCGGTACCGGACACCGCCCAGGGAGAATTCCACGGTCACCGACGGCTCCACGCCGGGCGCGGCGAAATCGGAATGCAGCCGGTCTGGCCCGGACTCCTCCCCCGCCAGGCCGCCGTAGAGCGCGAACGTGATGGCGTCCAGGATGGACGTCTTCCCCGCCCCGGTTGGCCCTTCCAGCAGGAACAGGCCGCTGCGGGCGAGCCGCTCGAAGTCAATCGTCTGCGCCGCTGCGTAGGGCCCGAACGCCTGCAGTTCGAGGGTGTGCAGCCGCATCAGGCGCCTGCCCCGGCGTGCTGCGCGGCCTCCACCACGTCCCGTAGCACGCCGCGCTGCGCCTCGTCGGGCGGGCCGCCGCCGGCGAACTCCACGAAGAACCCGCAGATCTCGACCGGGTCGGCGGTCTGCGCCAGGCGCCGCAGATCGGCATCCGGGCCGATCAGGCCGCCTTCAGGGGCGAAGTCGAGGACGAGGGTGTGCGGCCACTTCTCGCGCAGCCGCTCCATGGAGCACGCTGGCCGCACGGTGTCGGTGAGCACCGCCTTGACCCAGGCCCCGGCCAGGTCGGCGAGATCGCCGTCGGCGCGGGCGAGCAGGTCGTCGATTTTCCCGCGGACCTCGCGGAGCGGCCGCGGCACCGGCGCGGGGAGCACGGTGATGGCGACCCGGCCCGCCGCGTCGATCTCGGCCAGCGTGACCGACTTGGCCTGGGCTGCCTCGGAGAACGAGAAAGCCAGCGGGGACCCGGAGTACCGGGCCGTGGTCCCGCGGCCCGCCGGGAGCTGCTGCTGGCCGTGCAGCTGGCCGAGTGCCACGTAGGTAAAACCATCGAA
>DAIRVB010000146.1:0-3365 GCA_036803065.1 Streptosporangiaceae bacterium | reverse complement strand
TCGCCGATGCCACCGACCCGGATGTCTCGCTCGGACTCTGCCACCGCGCCGCCGGTGATGAAGGCGTGCGCCGCGACGACAGTGCGGCGCAGGCCTCGCCCGGCGGCGTCGGCGCGGATCCGCTGCGCGGCCGCGCTGAGCACCGAGGCGTGCGAGCGCTGCGCGCCAAGCTCTGCCATGACCGCGTCAGGCAGCAGGTAGGGGACGCCGTAGACGCCGACGTCGCCGTGCTCATCGGCCACGATGACCGGCCGCGCGATGTCCGCCACCGATGTGCGCAGGTGGATGCCCGCCGCTTCGCTCAGCCCGGCGCCGAATCCGAGCCGGATCGGCGAGTCGTGGTTGCCGCTCGTGATCACTACCGGGATGCGCTCGCGTGCGAACGCGAGCAGGGTGGCGTCCAGGAGCGCGACCGCGTCCGTGGAAGGCACCGCCCGGTCGTACACATCCCCCGCCACCACGACAGCATCCGCCCGGTGGCTGACCGCGCGGGCGAGCAGCCAGCCCAGGAAGGCAGCCTGGTGCTCCAGCAGGTTCTCGCCGTGCAGGGTCCGCCCTAGGTGCCAGTCCGAGGTGTGGATCAGTCGCATAGCGCCCATGGATTCCGCGGGGGTCAGTACCGGCCTGGTTCGAGTCGTCGTGACGCCCTCATGATGGCGGACACGGCCGACAAACCACGGCTTTCCCAGGCCCGCTCGCGTGTCGCAGCCGGCACTCCAGCCGGCGCCCGGCCAGCATCCAGCCCGGCGCCGGCCAGCATCCAGCCCAGCGCCCGGTCCGTACCGGTCAGAGCTGGCCGACGGCGGTGACCCGGAGCACCGCGACTCCCGCCTCGTCGGAGGCGGCCAGGTCGACCTCGGCGCTGATGCCCCAGTCGTGATCGCCCGCCGGGTCATCGAAGATCTGCCGGACCACCCAGCGGCCCGGCTGCACATCGATGATCAGCAGGGCCGGGCCGCGGGCGTCGGGGCTGGTGCCGATCTCGTCATGCACCTCGAAGTACGGCTCGACGGCGTCCGCCCAGGCGCCGGCGTCCCAGCCGTACTCGCCGTCGAGTTCGCCGAGTTCCGTGTAGTGGCCGAGCGCGGCGAGCTCGACCCGGCGGAACAATGCGTTCCGCACCAGGACCCGGAAGGCCCGGGTGTTGGAGGTGACCGTGGCCGGCCGCGCGTCCGCGGCCTGGGTGACGTCGCCGGCCGGGTTGCGGAGCCGCTCCCACTCGTCGATGAGGCTGGAGTCGACCTGGCGGACCAGCTCGCCGAGCCATTCGATGAGGTCGATGAGCTCCTCGGTCTTCGCGTCCTCGGGCACGGTCTGGCGGAGCGCCTTGTAGGCGTCGGCCAGGTAGCGCAGCACCAGGCCCTCGGACCGGGACAACCCATAGAACCCGACATACTCAACGAAGGTCATGGCCCGCTCATACATGTCACGGACAACGGACTTCGGCGCGACTGCGTAATCGGCGACCCAGGGATGGCCGCGCCGGTAGATGTCGTAAGCGGCGTCAAGCAGATCAGCCAGGGGCCTGGGGTAGGTGACCGAGTCGAGCTGCTCCATTCTCGCCTCGTACTCCACGCCGTCCGCCTTCATCTGGGCGACCGCCTCGCCGCGCGCCTTGAATAGCTGGGCCGACAGCACCTGCCGCGGGTTGTCGAGAGTTGCCTCGATGACCGACAGGACATCCAGCGCGTAGGCCGGCGACTCCCGGTCCAGCAGTTCGATCGCGGCCAGCGCGAACGGAGACAGCGGCTGGTTGAGCGCGAAGTCGAACTGCAGGTCCACGGTGAGCTGCACCCGGCGGCCCTCCTCGTCGGGTTCCGCGAGCCGCTCCACTACCCCGCCGGCCAGCAGCGCGCGGTAAATCGCGATGGCCTGGTGGATGTGCCGGCGCCGGGCGGCAGCATCCTCGTCGTTGTCGGTCAGCAGGTGCCGCATCGCGGTGAAGGCGTCTCCCGGCCGGGCGATCACGTTGAGCAGCATGGCGTGGCTGACCGTGAAACTCGATGTCAGCGGCTCGGGCTCGGCGGCCACCAGCCGCTCGAAGGTGGGCACTCCCCAGGAGACGAATCCCTCTGGTGGCCTCTTGCGGACCACCCGGCGCCGCTTCTTCGGGTCGTCGCCCGCTTTGGCCAGAGCTTTCTCGTTCTCCACCACGTGCTCGGGGGCCTGCACGACCACGGTGCCGGTGGTGTCGTACCCGGCGCGGCCCGCCCGGCCCGCGATCTGGTGGAACTCGCGCGCCTGCAGCAGCCGGGTCTTCGTCCCGTCGTACTTGGACAGGGCGGTGAAGACGACCGTCCGGATGGGCACGTTGATGCCTACCCCCAGGGTGTCCGTCCCGCAGATGACCTTGAGCAGGCCAGCCTGGGCCAGGGTCTCCACCAGCCGGCGGTATTTGGGCAGCATGCCCGCGTGGTGCACGCCGATGCCATGCCGCACCAGGCGGGACAGGGTTTTGCCGAAGCCGGCCGTGAACCGGAAGCCGCCGATCATCTCGGCGATGGCGTCCTTCTCCGCGCGGCTGCTCACGTTGACGCTCATCAGCGCCTGGGCCTGCTCG
Source organism: Streptosporangiaceae bacterium (assembly GCA_036803065.1). Lineage (GTDB taxonomy): Bacteria > Actinomycetota > Actinomycetes > Streptosporangiales > Streptosporangiaceae > JAWWPY01. The sequence continues at coordinate 805 of DAIRVB010000146.1, read as the reverse complement.
ATCGCCGCCGCCTGGGTGAAATGCACGACGTAGACCGGCGCCTGGTGGGTGCTGAGCAGTTCCTCCAGGGTCTCGTGCAGCGGGGTGGTCACGTACCGGAAAACCAGCGGCACCGGGCGCTCGACGGAGTGCACCACCGCCGTGGGCCGGCCGGTGCGCCGGGTCAGGTCCGCCTGGAACCGGGTGACGTCGCCCAGGGTCGCCGACATCAGCACGAACTGCGCCCGGGTCAGCTCGATCAGCGGGACCTGCCACGCCCAGCCCCGGTCCGGGTCGGCGTAGAAATGAAACTCGTCCATCACCACCTGGCCGACGTCGGCCGCCGCCCCGTCCCGCAGCGCGATGCTGGCCAGCACCTCCGCGGTGCAGCAGATGATCGGCGCTCCGGCGTTGACACTGGCGTCCCCGGTCATCATCCCGACCTGGGACGGGCCGAACGCATCGCACAGCGCGAAGAACTTCTCCGACACCAGGGCCTTGATGGGGGCCGTGTAAAACGTGCGCTGGCCAGCGGCGAGGGCGGCGAAATGCGCTCCGGCGGCGACCAGGCTCTTACCGGAGCCGGTCGGGGTGCTCAGGATGACGTTGGCCCCCGACACGATCTCGATGAGGGCTTCCTCCTGGTGCGGGTAGAGGGCCAGCCCCTGCCGCTTCGCCCAGCCGGCGAACGCATCGAAGACAGAATCGGGATCGGGGGTCGCGGGCAGCAGGTCGGTGAGCGTCATGGCGGTTCCATCGTGCCCTGGTTCGCGGCCGCGCGCGCGGCCGGGGCCGCGGCGCAGGCCATTTAGGGCATGTCCCGCAG
>DAIRVB010000145.1:0-8653 GCA_036803065.1 Streptosporangiaceae bacterium | reverse complement strand
CGATGTAGTTGTTCATGTACAGGCGCTTGAGGTTCTGCTGGATCGTCGAGTGCCGGACCTCGTCGATCATCTGGATCGCCTGGCCGTTGTGCAGCTCGGGGTTCGGCACCGTGCGGAACAGCAGTGGCATGGCCCGCGCGGCCGAGATCTCGGGCAACGGGATGATGCTCAGGAACAGCTTCTGCCACTCCAGCCAGCGCTCCTGTACCTGGCGGAACATGTTGCCGCGGATGGCGCCGTCGGAGGCACCGTAGACCCGGTGGTCCTTCTCTTCCTGCATCGGGAAGTACGACCGCAGGACCTGCTTCAGCGGGTCCTTCTTCGCGGCCTTCTGGAACGTGTAGTCGGTGCCGTACTGCGCCACCGGCTCGTGGTAGAGCGGCTCCCAGGACAGTTCCTGGATCTTCTGGTGGGCCTTAGCCACACTCTGGCGACTCATAGTCACCCCTTGCCCTTCCTTGGGTCGGCTGAGACAGCCTGCTTGCGGCCTTGATCGTCTTTCCCGGCCCGGGCGCCTCACCGGACCGGGGGCGCACCAGATGGCACGCCCGGAAAGTCCTCCTGTGCTGCATCACAACCCGTGGCGGCAGGTCCTGAGCTCTCAACATGAGACAACTGCCCCCGATGTCGCCCGACGCGTCGGCGTGCCTGGTCAGCTTTCGCCGAATACAGCGGCCCGCAGTTACGCGAGGCACTCACGGACACTCTGGGCTTCAAGCCGGTTGCCTTCCGCAATCGGCTCAATTCCAAACGCCCGGAGCAAATCCGCGGCGGGCGGCCCCAGCCGCCCGCGTCCCCCAGCGCGGGGGGCAGGTCCTGGGCTCTCAACATGAGGCAGGGTGCCGCGTTGTCAGGCCAACGGGCGTGGCTGATCCGCTTTCGGTGATCAGCTTCCGGCGATCAGGACCCGGCGGTCAGCTTTCGCCGAATACGGCGGCCCGAATTTGCGCGAGATGGTCGTGAACATCCCGGGATACCTGCCGGTTGCCTTCCGCGGCAGGCTCGATTCCCAGCGCCCGGAGCAAATCCGCGGCTGGCGGACCCGGGTCGCCCGCGTCCCCCAGCGTGGGGTGCAGGCCGTGGGCCACCAGATGGTGAAAGACCAGGTTGACGACGCTCCACGGGTTGTAGGTCTCCTCCGGCAGCTCATCTGGCCGGTCCATCGGGCGCCTCCCGGTTAGTTCCCGCTAGTTCCCGCGAGCTTACGTGAGGCATGAAATGGCCGCTGGCCCAAAATAGCGGTCTCAACATGAGACACGTATCGGGCAAGTCGGGCTTATCTTTGGGGGTACGACGCAATCTCGAACCCGACCTCGCGGACAGGGTCGCCTGCGGGACGGTACAGGGAGGCGCCATGCCCCGACCCCAAGCCACCGACGGCGAGCGGCTCGCTAAGACTCGCGAGCGGTTTTTGACTGCCGACTCTTTCGAGCCAAATCACGTCCGCGACACGATCCTCGCGTCCTGGTGGCGTTCCCGGCACTGGAACGTCGCGGCCGATCGGATCGAGCTCAACTACATCCGGGATCCGAACCTGGACACCCCGCTGACCCGCAATGCGCTGCCTGTGCTGCGGAACCTGCGGGACAATCTGGATGGCCAGCCGATCAGCGTCATCCTGACCGATGCCGCAGGCGTGGTGCTGGTCAGGCTGACCGGCGATCGCGATCTTGAGCGGCACCTGGACAGTGTCCAGCTCGCGCCCGGTTTCAGCTATGCGGAGGAGTTCGTCGGTACCAACGGGATCGGCACGGCGCTGGAGGGCGGCCGGCCGATGCACGTGTTCGGCCACGAGCACTACGCCGAGAACCTCGAAGACCTCGCGTGCGCCGGGGTGCCGATCCATCACCCGACTTCCGGTAAAACGATTGGCGCAGTGGATCTCACCTGCTGGCGCAGGGACGCCGACCCGCTGCTGGTCGCCCTGGCCAAGACCACCGCGGATCAGATCACCCAGGCGCTGCTGACTGACAGCAGCGCGCGGGAGTTTGAACTGCTGTCCGAGTATCTGCGGGCCTGCAAGCGCACGGCCGGGATCGTGCTGGCGCTCAACAACGACGTGGTCATGATGAACGACTACGCCCGGCACGTGCTCGACCCGGGTGACCAGGTCGTCCTGCTCGGGCAGGCCGCCGATGCGCTGGCCAGCCGCCAGCCCGGCCCGGTCACGGTCGAACTGCCTACCGGCATCAAGGCGCGGCTGCACTGCCGTCCCGTCGGCCGCGAAGGACGGCCCGCCGGCGGCGTGGTGCACGTGAAGCTCGTGGACTGGGGCACCCGGCAGGGCGTCGATACCGGGCCGCAAGCCCGGATGTTCCTGCCTGGCCTGGTCGGCACCGGGCCGCTGTGGCTGCGCGCGTGCCACCAGGTGGACGCGGTCTACGGGGCGTCCGAGTGGCTCGCGCTCGAAGGTGAACGCGGAACCGGCAAGCTCGCCCTGATCCGGGCGGTGCACCAGCGGCGCAATCCCGCCCGCCACTTCCAGGTGCTTGACGCAGCGGATGCCGGCGACCCTGACTGGCCGGCCCGAGTCCGCGCCGAGTTGCTCGACGGCGAGGGCGACCTGGTGATCAGGCACGTCGACAGGCTCAAGATCCGGCGGCTGGATGCCCTGACGACAGCGCTGGACGAAGCGCTGGCCGCGGGCAGGCAGCACTCGTTGTGGGTCGCCGTCACGCTGAGTGAGGGCTCTGCTGACCCGGGGGGGTGGCCCCCCGGAACCCCCCATGCCGGCGGGGACCTCGCCGAGCTACTGCGGTCCTTCCCCAGTACCGTGGAAATGCCGCCGCTCCGCCATCACAGCGAGGACCTGCATGAGCTCGTGCCGTTCTTCCTGGCCAAGCTCAACCGGCCCGGCCAGCTGACCTGCTCGCCCGAGGCGATGCAGCTCCTCCTGAGGTCGAGCTGGCCAGGTAACACCGAGCAGCTCTGGAACATCCTCAAGCAGGTCGTCCAGCACCGGCGGACCGGGACGATCCACCCCAACGACCTGCCGCCGGAGTGCTGGACGGTAAGCCGCCGGCTGCTCAGCCCGCTGGAGTCGATGGAGCGCGATGCCATCGTGCAAAGCCTGCTGGACCATGAGGGCAACAAGGTCAAGGCGGCCAAGTCGCTGGGCATGTCCCGGGCGACGATCTACCGCAAGATCCACGAGTACCGGATCGTCATGCCTGCCAACTGACCATGGCTAGCGGAAACGGCGCGCCATTCATGCCGGGCTGAGCCAGCGTTCCATGCAGCTGAGAAGCTCCTCCGTGTCGACCGGCTTGGTCACGTAGTCGCTGGCGCCAGCGGCCAGGCTCTTGTCCATATCGCCCTGCATGGCCCGGCCGGTTACCGCGATCACGGGCAGGTCGGCGCACTCCGGCATCGCGCGGATCGCGGCAGTCGTCGCGTATCCGTCCATCTCCGGCATCATCACGTCCATCAGGACGAGATCGATGTCCCGGTTGGACTGCAGCATCCCGATGCCTTGCTGCCCATCGGGCGCATGGATGACGGTGAGCCCGTACAGCTCGAGGATGCTGGTGATCGCGAAGGCGTTACGCAGGTCGTCGTCGACGACGAGGACATTCCTGCCGCGCAGGCTGTCGTGCGTTCCGGTTTTGGGGACCGGCCGGGCCGAGACCACGGCCGGTGTGTCCGGCACAGGACTGGCCGCGAGGCGATCCGCTCCTGGCGAATGCCGCACCGCCGCCGCCTCGCCCGCCCAGGGCGCCGTCAGCGGGCCCGCTGTGCCATCCGCGAGATCATCCGTCCGGTCCGGGGTGAGCGCCTCGACCGCACCTGGATAGGCCACCGGGAGGTAGAGGGTGAAGGTGCTGCCCTGGCCAGGCTCACTCTCGGCGGTGATCCTACCGCCGAGCTGGGCGGCGACCTCGCGGCTGATCGCCAGGCCCAGGCCCGTCCCGCCGTAGCGACGGCTTGTCGTGCCGTCGCCCTGCTGGAAGGCCTCGAAGATCGTCTCGAGGTTGTCATCGGTGATGCCGATCCCGGTATCGGTGACCGAGAACGTAATCACAGGTTCCTCGTCCGGAGCCCGATGCCGGGGCAGGCCGATCCGGAGTTCCGCCCGGCCCTCCGGGGTGAACTTGACGGCATTTGACAGCAGATTGTGCAAGATCTGGCGTAGCCGCTGGCGGTCCGTCAGCACCTCGGCGGGGACATCGGCCTCTGTCTCGACGGCGAAATCCAGGCGCTTCTCGGCGGCCAGCGGCTCGAATACCGTGCGGAGATCCTCCGCGAGCGACGCGAGGGCGAACCGTTCCGGATGGACGTCCAGCTTGCCCGCCTCCACCCGGGACAGGTCAAGAATGTCGTTGATGAGCAGCAGCAGGTCGGTCCCGGACGAGTGGATCACATTGGCGTACTCCACCTGCTTGAGCGTGAGGTTGTCGGCCGGATTCTGCGCGAGCAGGCGCGCGAGGATGAGCAGGCTGTTGAGCGGGGTGCGCAGCTCATGCGACACGTTCGCGAGGAACTGCGACTTGTACCTGGACGCCAGGTCGAGCTGCTTGGCCCGCTCCTCGATCTCTTGCCTGGCCTGCTCGATCTCGGCGTTCTTGGTCTCGATGGCCCGGTTCTGGTGGGCCAGCTGAGCCGCCTTGTCCTCCAGGTCGGCGTTCGAACGCTGCAACTCCTCCTGCCTGGCCTGCAGCTCACCAGAGCGGGACTGCAGTTCCGACGCAAGCCGCTGCGACTCGGCGAGCAAGTCGTCGGTACGTGAATTGACGATGATCGTGTTGGCATTGACGCCGATGGTCTCCATCAGCTGCTCCAGGAAGTCCTGGTGCACCTGGGTGAACGGGCTGAACGAGCCGGCCTCGATCACGCCGAGGACCTGCCCTTCGAAAACGATCGGCAGCACCATCAGGTTGAGCGGCGCGGCCTCCCCCAGCCCGGAGGAGATCTTCACGTAGTCAGCCGGGGCGTCGGTCACCACAATCGGCTTCTTGGTCTTCGCCACCTGGCCGACCAGCGACTGGCCGAGCCGGAACTCGATGGGTGCCGCCATGTCAACCCGTAGGCCGTAGCCGGCGATAAGGCGCAGGACGGTGCCATCGCTGCCGTCGTCAGTGATGAAGAATGTCCCGTGCTGCGCGCCAACCAGGGGGATGAGCTCATTCATGATCAGCTCGCCGACGGTGGCCAGGTCCCGGTGACCCTGCAGCAGGCCCGCGATGCGGGCCAGGTTGGTCTTCAGCCAGTACTGCTCCTGGTTGGCCTTGGTCGTTTCGCGCAGCGACTGAACCATGGCGTTGATGTTGTCCTTGAGCTCGGCGACCTCGCCCTCGGCCTCGACGCTGATGGAGCGGGTCAGGTCGCCCGTGGCGACCGCGCTGGTCACCTCGGAGATCGCCCGGACCTGGCGGGTGAGGTTCCCGGCGAGCTCGTTGACGTTCTCAGTCAGCCGCTTCCAGGTGCCGGACACGCCCTCCACTTCGGCCTGGCCACCGAGCAGCCCCTTGCTGCCCACCTCCCGCGCGACGCGGGTGACCTCGGCCGCGAACGACGAGAGCTGGTCGACCATCGTGTTGATGGTGGTCTTCAGCTCCAGGATCTCGCCGCGCGCATCCACGTCGATCTTCTTCGACAGGTCACCCTGAGCCACCGCGGTGGTCACCTGGGCGATGTTGCGGACCTGGCTGGTCAGGTTGCCCGCCATGAAGTTCACCGAGTCGGTCAGATCGCGCCAGGTGCCGCCCACCCCTGGCACCTGCGCCTGGCCGCCCAGGCGGCCTTCGGTGCCCACCTCGCGGGCCACCCGGGTCACCTCGTCAGCGAACGCCGACAGCTGGTCGACCATCGTGTTGAGGGTGTCCTTCAGCTCGAGCATCTCGCCCTTGACATCCACGGTGATCTTCTGACTGAGGTCACCCCTGGCCACCGCCGTCGCGACCTGCGCAATGTCCCGGACCTGACCGGTGAGGTTGCCGGCCATGGCGTTCACCGAGTCGGTCAGGTCCTTCCACGTGCCCGCGACACCCGGTACCTGAGCCTGGCCGCCGAGCTTCCCATCGGTGCCCACCTCCCGGGCCACCCGGGTTACCTCCGAGGTGAACAGGGCTAGCTGGTCGGTCATGCTGTTGAACACGGTGGCGATCTCATCCATCAGCGGATCACCCCTGTGCGGCAGGCGGGTGCTGAAGTCCCCGCCCCGTACGGCGGTCAGGCCCGCCAGCAATAGCTGCAACCGCGGGTCCGCTGGCGGGCCTGCCTGCTGCGTGGCCTCTGTCATCGACGCTCCCTCATGTCCCGGCGTCGAGAAAGCGCCTCGTTACGCGCTTCTCCCACAGGCCGATACTGCCACGGCCGTTGGGGCAACAATTGCCGGTACAAGCCGATCATGGCAGGTAGCGTAGTGTCGATGGGCTGGCCCCGGGAAGGCGTGACCGCGACGATAGCAAGCAACGGCGAGTTCGCCAGGCTAAGCGCGCTGATAGCACGGCAGCGGCGCGAGCTGGACCGAATGCAGTCAGCGGCCGCCGCCCGCTCGGTCGCGGATCTTGCCCGGGGGATGCTGATGGAGCGGCTCGGCTGCTCCGCCGCCGAGGCTCAGGAGCAGCTCGCCCACCTCTCGGCGGAATCCGGGACGAGCGTGCCGGAACTCGCCGCCCAGATCGCCGGTCAGGCACTGCTCGCCGGTCAGGCACTGCTCGCCGGTCAGGCACCGCTGGCCGGTCAGGACGAGCACGGGATCAGGCTGGCCGCGGCGGCCATGGAGACGTCCCCCGACGGCGCCGATGTCGCGGCCGCGCTGCTTGAGGAGGCCCTGGCTCCAGCGGGTGCCGTTGCGGTGGCACTCTGGCTGACCGAACCCGATGGCGGCCTGGCGCTGGCCAGTGAGGCTGGTTTCGGTGCGCGCGAGGCCAGCCGGTGGCGCCGGATACACCCAGACATGTGCTCACTCGCTCAGCGGGCGGCACGCGACGACGTCGAATTCTGGTGGCCTGCCGGGCGCCCCGAGGGGGACAGCACTCCCCTGATGGGCCGCTGGCCTGCCGGGGCCCGGGTGGTGCTCCCGATGCGCAGCGACCGGGTGACGCTCGGCGCCATGGAAATCTGCTGGCCGGATCCGCGTGCGGCCTTCGCCACCCCGCTGCGCCGTCAGCTCACCGCCCTCGCCGAGGTGTCCGCGCAGGCCCTCGGCACCCGGCTGACGGATGGTGATCTCGCCCATGACCGGGCGCCATGGATACTCGGACTGCTGGATGGACTGCTTGAGTCGGCCATGTTCGCGCGCCGCATCGGCGATGACGGGCACCTGGTGGATTTCCTGATCTGCCACCTCAGTGACGGCTTCCGCGATCCGGCCGGCCGCAGCGCCGCGGACCTGACGGGGCAGTCATTGCTGGAGGCGTACCCGGCAGCGGCACTCCCGGGCGGCCTGTACGACCGGGCGGTCCAGGTGCTGGCGACCGGCGAGCCGCAGCACGTGTCCGGCGAGGTCATCAGCATGTCGGTGCGGCACGGCGCCATGGCGCCCGTGATGGAGGTCCGCATCGTCCGCCTCTTCGACGGCGTCGTCATCGCCTGGCGGCGCGCGGACGAGGTCGAGCGGCTCGCGGCATTGCTCCAGCACGCCCAGCGGCTCGGCCACATCGGCGGCTGGGAGGAGAACCTGCTCACCGGCGACGTGCATTGGACCGACCGGACGTTCGCCCTCTTCGGGCAGCCCCCCGGCGCCCCGGTCCCGGTCGCGGACCTGCACAGCCACGTACCCGCCGAGGACGTCGCCGGGGTCGAGCGATTCCGCGGCACACTGATGACCGAGCAGAGGGCCACCGCCGCCGTCTTCCGGATCATCCGCTCCGAGGACCAGAGCGTGCGGCAGATCCGGGCCTTCGCCGAGCCCGTCACGGATCCGGCGGGCACCCTGGTCGCCCTGCGCGGCGCCTATCAGGACGTATCCGCCGACTACCACACGCAGGTGGCGTTCGCCGCGACACGTGACCAGCTCGCCGACAGCGAGGAGCGGGCCGAGGAGGAACGGGTCCTCGCACTGCGCCTGCAGCAGGCGATCACGCCACGGCCAGCGCAGCCCGTTGAGGTGGCCGGTCTGGAGATCGCCGCGCGGTACCGGCCCGCCGGACCCGGGAACCTGGTGGGCGGCGACTGGTACGACACTGTCCCGCTGCCGGGCGGCGAGGTGCTCCTGGTCGTCGGGGATGTCGCCGGGCACGGGATAGACGCGGTCACCGGGATGGTCGCGCTGCGGAACTGCCTGCGCGGGCTGGCGATCACGGGGGCGGGTCCCGCGGCGCTGCTCGGCTGGCTGAACGGTGTCGCATGCCATCTCACGGACGGCATCGTCGGCACGGCCGTCTGCGGACTCTACGACCCCGCGAGCCGGTCCCTGCACTGGGCCCGGGCCGGTCACATGCCGCCCGTCCTGGTGCGCAATGGTGTTGCCCGGGACCTCGGTCTCCCGCAGGGCGTCCTGCTCGGGGCGGACCCGGACGCCTCCTACGAGCAGGTGACGACGTCGCTGGAGCCGGGCGACGCCCTGCTGCTGTTCACGGACGGGCTGATCGAACGCCGGGCCGAATCCATCGACGACAGCATGGACTCGCTGCTCCGCCTCGCCAGCCGGCCGGTCGGCAGCGTCACCCACTACGCCGACCGGCCGGCTGGCGAGGCGGAGCAGCGAGTC
>DAIRVB010000144.1:2406-8763 GCA_036803065.1 Streptosporangiaceae bacterium | reverse complement strand
CGGGGTCAGCGCCTACGACATCTATCGCGACGGAACGTACCTCGCTACCGTCGGCCCCGGGGCGACCAGTAACACCGATGCCACCGCCAGCCCGCACGCCGGCTACACCTACCAGGTCGCCGCCCGCGATCTCGCCGGGAATGCCACCAGCGCAACCGTCGATGTCACGGCGCCCACGCCGGTGTTTACCGACGGCACCGCGAGCAGCCTCGCGTTGTCCCTGGACGGCACGCCGGGAAACTGACTCACTGCCGCGGGCCGGTCAGTCCTCAGGCCACGTCGAGGGTGATGTCCGTGCCGGTCAGGGCCTTGCTCACCGGGCACGTGTCCTTGGCGTCCTGGGCGATCTTCCGGAACGTATCCTGGTCGATGCCGTCGGCGGAGCCCCGGACAGTCAGCTTGATACCGCTGATCCGGAATCCGCCCGCCGGATCGGGGGCCAGCGTGACGTCACCCCCGACAGTCAGCGACGGCGCGCTGCCACCGGCCGCCCCGAGCAGCGCCGAGAACTGCATCGCATAACAGGCCGTGTGCGCGGCGGCGATGAGCTCCTCCGGGCTGGTCGTGCCGTCGGCGTCGTCGGCGGCACGCTTGGGGAAGGAGACCTCATAGGTCCCGGCGCCCGAACTGAGCAGTTCGAGAGTGCCACTTCCATCCTGAAGACCGCCTGTCCATGTGGTCCTGGCGCTGCGGGTCGGCATTGTTCCTCCTCATTCGCGGGCACTGCGTGTCGTCCCTGACACCACCCCACAGTACGGGTGCCGGCCTCCGCGTTAGCCGGGGCCACGATCACGAAAGTTTCGCACCTGACGCACCCGCCGTCGGGTGGCCCAGGGGCGGGGCGGCGGCCGCGGCAACCGGTGACGGGCACCCACTACGGGGATCGGGTCGGCACGGCCCGGAAGATCTTACGGAAATATTAAGATTTCGGTTTCATAACCCTCGGGTCACGGCTTCGGTCTATCGTCAGCCCGCGAGGCCAACCACGGTGGAGGTGGCTGACATGTTTTCCAAGCGACGGTCCGCCTGGGAGCCTGAGGGCTATGACCAGGACCCGGACCAGGACTTGGACTGGGGCCTGGAGGACGAAGGCTCCGAATGGGACCGGTACCTGGACTGGGTGCCGGGCGACGAACGACCTGTGCCCAAATTCAAGTTTCCCGTCGTCCTTCCGGTGGTGTTCGGCCTGGTTATCGGGCTGGCCATTGCGGCACAGTCGAGCCACACGACATTCATGCAGCAGGCCTTCGGCCATCGTCCCCACCAACCGCGCCCGGTGAGCACCCCGTCATTCCACCACCACCGGGGCCGTCCCACACCGGCGCCGACGACCCCGGCGGGCAACCCCGCCGCGCTGGACTGCACCATCACCGTGCCGGAGAACCCGCTCAGCGCGCGCGGGCTGGCCACGCCGTACCAGCTGGGCGGCGGCTGCTCGGAAGCCAACACGAACCTCCAGGCGTTCGTCCAGGCCACCATCCTCGACCCGGTCACCGGGGCGGTCGCGGTCTACAACCCGCTGGTCATCACGGCCGGGACCACCCCCGCGGCCGCGCCGGTCGTACCCACCCTGCCCAGGGACGCGGTCGTCGACCTGCTGTTCGGCTTCAACGGCAACATCCTGACGCAGGTCGGCACGGGTGACTCGCTCCGGGAGGGGAACTGCGTGAACGGCCTGCCCAGCTCGCCGTTCGGCCAGGTCGGCTACTGCAACGCGGGCGCCTTCTATCGGGCCGCGAACGCCGACATCGCGGCGGGCAAGCTGAAGATCCCCGCCCTCGGCACCGGCAAGGACGGGCTGGCCTGCCCGACCACGCGGGACTTCACCATGACCGACCAGGACCAGAGCGACAACGTGACCGCGCTCTATCTGCTGACCGCGAACGGGCAGACCGCGCAGAAGAACACCGCCAACTCCGCCCGCCTCACCGGGGCCACGACTGTCGCCAACGGAAGCGACAACGCCCTGCTCGGCCTTTTCCTCGACCCGGCGCTCGGGTGCACGCCGATGACCGCACCTGACCTCTCGAACCCCGGGCAGATGAGCACCTCTCAGGCCCTGGATGAGCTCGCGGCGGCGGCCAGCCAGGCCGCTCCGATCGCCCTCACACCGGTCAATGACCCGATGACCACGGTCAACGGCGCGTTCAGCATCCAGAAGACCGACCTGTACCGCGAGGGCGTCGACCAGCCACTGCTGCCGGGGAACACCGACGCGAAAGCGAACGCCCAGGCATACTGCACCAACCTGGTCAATATCCAGACCCCCCGCCTCGAACTGGACAAGGTCCTCACGACGGCCGCTCCGTCTCCGGTGGCCGTGCTCGGGAACAGCCTCTTCACCTTCCTGGCGGCGCGGCTGGCGGGCTCGTTCACCAATCTCAACTGCCAGAATTACGGCCTGACCAACCCTGTCACGCTCACCATGGACGGGAACGGCGCGGCCACCGCGGCGGTACTCAACACCGCTCCGCAAACCGCGACAGGATTCCCGGTGCGGGCCGCCATGGCGGCCGCGTCACCGTCCGCGACGGCGACCGTGGCACCGGCCGCGTCAGCGTCGGCCACGTCGTCAGCCAGCGCGTCGCCGTCGGCGAGCGCCAGCCCGTCACCGTCACCGGGCGGGTAGCGCCGCGGCAGGATGGTTATCGGTCCCGGCCCGCGAGGCGGACCGGGACCCGATGGTCGACGGCGAGGCCATGGAGCACGCACGCGCCGGTGTCCCGTGGGCAGAGGATCCAGTGCTCAGAAACAGCGGCCCGGTAGAGGCGGTAAGGGGTCGGCCCCTGGAGTTGCTCAGGGGTGAGAGGGTGCGAGCCGGGGTCCGCCGCGCCGGGATAGACGGCGAGCCCCCGGGCGAGGTCGCCGTCCGCCACCTGCTCGGCGGTGGCCGCCATGTAGACCGCCTGGCCCGCGCCCTCGGCAACGCCTGAATCGAAGATCACGATGCTGATTCGCGGCCGCTGCGCGAGGTTCCGCGAGTGCGTCGACCCGGGTGCGGAGATCCAGTAGAACTCGGCGTAGTCCGCGGCCGCGTAAAACACCGGAGACGCCCACGGCCGGCCGTCCTCGTCGGCGGTGGCCAGCGTCATGTACCGGCTGTCGTCGATGATCGCCCTGGCGATGGCGGCCAGACCGGGCTCAGCCACGGCCCGGCTGGCGTCATCGGCTGGCATGACCGGCGGCGGTGGTTCGTTGCGTATTTTTAGGGGTTGACCTGGGGCTGGGTGAAGCGCTGGACGAACGCGAGCGCGGTGTCGGCGACTTCGCGCCAGCCGCTGTCAATGGTGAGCGCGTGCCCGCGGTTCGGAATCTCGACAATCTCGGTCACGCCCGCGTTGTCCTTCTGCTGCTTGTAGGACGCGTTGGCGATCGCCCACGGGACGGTGTGGTCCTTCTCGCCAGAGATGATCAGCAGCGGGCCGCGGGCCGGGTTGTCGGTGACGACCTTGGCCTCGGTCCAGGGGTTCAGGTTGGCCGTGGCCGCCTGGAACAGCGGGAGGCCGGAGGCGGGGACCGCGAACGTCTCGTACAGCTGCTTCGCCTCCTCCTCGCTCACCGCGTTCGCGAAGGCGTACCGGAACTGGTCGTAGGTCAGCGGGACCGCGCGGTGCCGGTTGGCTGGGTTGCCGAGTACCGGCGACGCCGACTTCAGCGCCGAGATCGGCAGCGGCAGCACACCGCGGAACGGGGCCGGGTCGACCGCCACCGACACCGCCGCCAGCCCGCGGCCCGCGAGGATCTGCGTCAGCAGGCCGCCGAAGGAGTGGCCGATGACGGCTGGCTTCCTGGCCAGGCCGCCGATGACGGTGGCGAAATGGTCGGCCACTTCGCCGATGGATTTGCCGGCGAACACCTCGGGATGCGCCTTGGCCTCCGCCACCGTGTCGGTGTCATCGGGCCATCCCGGTGTCAGCGCCACGTAACCGGCACTCTCGAACACGTCGGCCCAGCGGTCCCAGCTGCCGGGCAGCAGCCACAGGCCGTGCACGAACACGACCGGCGTGAGCCCCGACGCGTTCGCCCGCTGCACCTGCTCGGTCTCGTGAGCGGTGATCGCCGTTTCGCTGTCTGCCATGAGGTTCTCCTCGTGCTCGGGGGCTGCATCGCCGCCATGGAGGTCAGGCTGCACTGGACACCGTATCCGTCTCACCGGCCGGCGCCACTGTCGCGGCGGTAGCGGCGTTCCTGAGCTGCTGCAGCCGCTGCCGGGACGGCAGCAGCACGATGGCGAGCACCGTGCCGAGCCCGAACAGGGCAGCCGAGGCGGCGAAGGCCATCGTGTAGCCGTTGGAGCTGACCAGGATGCAGGCGATCATCGGCAGGAAGGCCAGGCCGGAGGTGACCGGGCTGTGCATGTACATCAGCGCACCGGCCACGGCGATCGCGGCGGGGACCGGGCCTGGGCCCCCGCCGTCAGGCAGGCTAGCGGGAGGCGTTCGGCCGCCAGACCCTGACGCCCTCCGCCTTGTAGTCGAAGTGGAACCCCACGGCGCGCAGATACCGCAGGACCGCATGACCGGGGGTCTGCCAGTTCCACACCAGGACCCAGCCGACGTCCATCCGACGGGCATCCAGGCGAGCCGCGGCCAGTTCTGCCGGACTGCTCCGGAAGCCCTCCTGGGTGGCGACCAGCCGGGCGAGGAACGCGTGCTTGCTCAGCCCGGCCACCGTCGGGGCCGGTACCCGGGAGATGAAACCGACCGCGCGCGGGTGGCCATCAGCGGTCGCCAGCACCTGCGCGTCCGGATCGAACCCGCGCCCGCTGAAGTTGGTGCCGCCGCGAATGCCGTAGGGGATGTCGACGACCAGGGAATTGTTGTGGCTGGCCGCGATCGGGCGGTCAACGGCGGGCAGGGCCGTGGGCATCACGCTGATCCAGCTGCTGCCGGCCCAGCCGGCTTCGAGGAGTCCGAGCGCCGCGACCACGACGATGGCCTTGGCCGCGTGATAGCGCAGCCAGTCCACGGCCGCCCCGGCGAGCAGGGCAGCAGGCAGGATGCCGAGCATCATGATGCGGCTCGCCTCCCTGAAGCCGGACAGCACCGGGAGCCGGACGAACCAGGTGTACGGCATGATGGCCGAGACTCGCTGGCCGTCGAATGTTTCAGCGACCGGGGTGAAGGTGTGCGTGCCGATCTTCAGCACCGACCCCAGCGCCAGGGCGGCGCACCCCAGCCACAGCAGGGCCAGCAGCCACGCGCCTCGCCGGCGCCGCGCGAGGACCAGGCCGAGCAGTGCGAGCACGGTCAGCACCAGGCCGAAGGTGGGGATCCCGTCGCCGAGCGCGCCGTGGTAGGCGAGCCCGAAGCCTCCGAGGCCGAGGAAATTCGCCCTCGGAGAGAGCGCAAACATGTCCGGGAGCTGGACGCCGCTCACCACGTATGAGGTGGCCAGGGCCCCCAACGGGGACGTGGCACCGCCCGATTTCGTCTGCTGCATGACGGCGATGATCTGGGGGCTGGCGAATGCCGCGGCGACCAGCGCGGCCAGCGCGGCAGGCCACAGTTTCGCTACGGCCGGCCGGCGCAGCAGCCACGGCAGAAGGGCCGCGCCGGTCAGGATGATCACCAGGACGGCCATCTCCTGGTCGGTCAGCACCGCGCCGCCCACGACCAGCCCGAGGACCAGTGCCTGGCGCCAGCCCGGCCGGCGCCTCAGCCGTATCGCGGCCTCCAGGGCCAGCGGAAGGAACAGCACTCCGGCCGCCAGGTTCAGGTGATACCAGGAACGCCACGTGAGCATCGACGAGAGGCCGAAGAACGCGCCCGCCGCGATGGCGCCGGCCTGCGACGGCAGCCATAGCCGGCCCACCCGGTACATCGCATAGCAGAACAGGCCGGGCATCGCTATGGACAGCAGGTTGTAGGAGGCACTCGGGCCGAAGGTGAGGGTGATGGGAATCATCAGCAGGCCCGGCAGGGGCATCAGGGCATGCAGCCCGAGTTGCGTCCCGGTCGGAGCGGCGATGTAGCGGGTGAACCACGGATTGCTGAGGTGTTCGGCCTGGTGGGCGATCCACCAGAATCCCCAGACGTAACTGCCCGCGTCACGCGTGGCCGGCAGGCGGCCGGCCAGGTAGGTGGCCCGTGGCCAGGTCACCGCGATGCCGGCGGCGATAAAGCCGACCAGGACCGCCAGGTGGACGGCGACCGGATGGCCGGCCAGTGCGCCGATGCGGAAGCGGCCGGCCGGGCCCGGATCACCTGATCCTGTGGTCGGCGTGTCGCCGCCGGCCACGACGGCCGCACCGCCGCGATCAAGTGTCCGCGCCGTGCCGGAGGCTACTTGCTCCGGCCGGTGAAGACCCGTTGGCTCCATACGTTCCCCGCCTAGCTTCGTAGTACCGCCCGCGAG